>JBHEPQ010000169.1:0-5270 GCA_046260215.1 Chromatocurvus sp. | reverse complement strand
CGGTGGGTGTGCCGCCGGAGGGCATTGCAATCATTCTCGGCGTCGACCGCATTCTCGATATGGCGCGCACGGTGCCAAACGTCGTCGGGGATCTGACGGCGGCGGTGTTTCTGGCGCATAGTGAGGCGTCGCGCGCAGCTGTGGCTGGGGACAGTCAGCCCTCCGGCCATTGATAATAGGGTCAAAAACGCTGGTAAAGCCATTACACTAGCTCGCGCTCCGGGATTGAAATGGCGACTGGACAGGGTTCAAGCGGAGTACCGAGAGTCAACGGGCAGCGCCAGAGATAAAGAGGAAGAACGATATGACGACACCGATAGCATTGCTCCTTGTGGTTGTTTTTCTGGCGGGGGCGGGCCTCTTCGCTCGCGCCTACATACAGGGCATGCGCTTTGGCGAGCGGATGGAGGAAAAAAAGAAACGCGAAAAAGAAGAGGATAGAACCGAATAACGCACGCTGTCAGTGCGATTACGGCGATCCTGAATATCGCAGCCTGCCATCAGATCAGATCAGCAGCAGGTCTCGGACAATCCAGACCGTTGCAACCGCGGCAATAGCCAGTGACCCGCCAGCAACCAGACGCTGGCGGTAGCGAGCCCTGCCTCCCAGTAACTGCAGCAGCGTCATGGCCAGAACGATAAACACCAGCTGCCCGATCTCGACGCCGATGTTGAACGCAAGCAGAGCAGCGACCATACCGTCGGGGGGCAGTCCGATATCGCGCAACGCGCCTGCAAAGCCCAGGCCGTGTATCAGCCCAAAAAACAGCACCAGGAGGCTGCGCATTACCAATGTACGGCGTCGCCACAGATTTTCTATCGCTACCCAGACAATGCTGCCAAGAATCAGCGGCTCGACAACGTTAGACGGAGCCCGGACCAGGCCCAGCGCCATAGCCCCCAATGACAGGCTGTGGGCCAGCGTGAATAGCGTGATCAACAGCACCAGCGAGCGCAATGAACGCGCCCCCAGGCACAGGCCCAGCACGAACAGCAGGTGATCGATACCTCCCGGAATGATGTGCCGGAAACCGATTACCGCGTAGTCGACTGCTTGCTGCCACTGCTCTGCGAGGACGGGCCCCGCCGTCAACATCGGGTCAGCACGCGTCGCATTACCCTGCCACGCGGCAACATCGAAGTCCGGCGAATACTGACCCGGAACCAGCCACCGGGTCATGCGGCGATCTTCCGCAGTCACCTGCAGGGTCGTGGCGATCGGCTCCTCGAACACGAAACTACCGAGAAAGCGCACCCGCGCAACGGGCGCGACGTCCGCAGCGGGCTCCGGCAGAGTACCGGCGAGGACAATTCGCGTGCGCGGCCAGCTGAAAGGGTCCAGGTAGGTATCTCGCCCACCTGCCGGAAAATCGATGGACTGCGGCGCCAGCGCCATTACGCTGCCGCCCACTTCAAGCTCTATCGCATCGATCATGCGCATCAGCAGCGCCTGCACCGAGGGCTGGTGCAGCGGCTCGGGCAAGCGGCTGAGGGCGTAGTAGGCCTCCCGGCTGCCGGCGCTGACCATCAGGTCCAGCTCCAGGCTCATTGTCACCTGTCGCTCCGGCAGCAAGTCTAACTGCACCAGTGACATGTTAAGCAGATGGGCCTGGGGCCGCGCGGCAAGGAGCGCAAGACAGACCAGCAACAGGAGTGACGGTAAGCGGCGTCGCCTACCAGGCAATGGCATGCGTTTCGCCGCTGGTCACGTCCACCAGTCCGCCCGGGTTACCCTCGTAGGGCGCCACCAGCTGCCACTTCCAGGGTGAGGCGGTCAGAAACGCAAAGCGCATGCGCTCGGGCAGGCCCGGGCTGCCGATCCAGCGCATCTGGTCCGCGGCGTTAAACAGTGCCTCGACCTCGGCGGCGACCTCGGCAACCGGTCGCTGTGATACCAGCCCGGCAATTTCCAGCTGCACCGTGGCCACGACCTCACCACCGCTCACCAGTGCCCAGCCGCCCTGCTGCTTCGCGACCGCGTTGACGGCTGTGGCCATGGCGGCGTCGTCGTTGCCGATGGCCCAGATGTTGTGCAGGTCATGGGACTGGGAACTGGCCAGCGCGGAACCGGGGGTCAGTGGCCCCACGTTGCGCCAGAACATTTTCGAGACGCCGGCATCGCCGTGATAGCGGTCGACCATGGCTACTTTGATGATGCCGCGCGCAGGGTCTGCCCTGAGCACGCCGTCCGTGACCGGCAACTGGTCGGTCATGAAGCGCTCGCCGAAATAGAATGGCTCGAGGATCGCTACGTTCATCTCCTCTCGGCCGGCCTCCGCCTCGATGACGAAATCGGTCGCCGTTACCGGGCGTCCAATATCGATTGTATCCGAGGCCCAGTTTGGATAAACGATCTTGGGGATATCCAGCAGATAGTCTCCATCGCGCGCGGCCAGCCGGCCGTTGGCGTAGACGCGGTCGATGGCGACGGTCTGCGGATCCGTAAGCAGCACGACATCCGCGTAGCGGCCCGGGGCGATAGAGCCCACGAGGTGATCGATACGGAAATGACGGGCGGTGTTGTAGCTGCCCATCTGGTAGGCAATACCGGGAGCAACACCCGCCTCTATGGCCGTGCGAATGTTGTAGTCCATGGCGCCCAGCTGTCGGGTCGTGTGAACGTCGCGGTCGTCGGTGGTGACCGACAGGTTGCTCCAGTCCTTGAGTCCCATTTTCACCAGCGTCGGAAACAGTACCCGGGAGGTGTCCGGCCGCACCTCGAGGAAAATACCGCGGCGAATCTTGTCCAGGCCCTCCTCCGGCAGCCGGGTCTCGTGATCGGAAGACAGCCCCGCAGCCGCAAAGGCGTTGATCTCGTTGACATCGGTCATGCCACTGCCGTGACCCTCCACAACGCCGCGCAGGTCATAGGTCGCCTGGATCATGCCCCAGATACGCTCATGCCCCGGCGCGTCCAGATTGCTCACCGCCGGCCAGTCCATCACCTCGCCCAGCCCGACCACCCGCAGGTCGCGCCGCATGAATGCCGCCATTTCCTCATAGCCATAATAGCCGCCGCCAGACTCGTACACCGTGGGCGGTGTCGCCGAGCCTATCGCCGGGAAGATCTTCAGTGGGCTGCCCGCATCTTCCGCCATGAGCCAGAAATCCGCGTTGTGATTGCCGATCACGTTGGATATCTCGTGACTGCCTTCGGCGGTCCAGGTATTACCCATCGGAATCACCAGTGCGGCCTCGTATTCCGGCGTCAGATAGGAGCTTTCGATATGCTTGTGCGACTCGCCAAACCCGGGTACCGCCCACAGGCCGCTGGCGTCGACGACCGCGGCGGCCTGTCCCGGCCAGGTTTCTGCAGGGCCGACCCAGGCGATGCGCTCTCCGGAGATGACAATGTCCTGGTGCTGCTGCCATTCGTTGGTGAACACGTTCAGCACGGTGGCACCGCGGATAATCAGATCAGCAGGCATCCTCGCGAGAGAGACCTGCATGAGGTGACGGCGGGTGTTGATCTCGTCGCTGAAGCGGGTGTCGCCTGCGCCCGCGCTGCGCTTGTTGTCCGCGTCTTTATCGGAAGCCTCGCGTGGCGCCTGGGCGGCGTGACCTGATGCAGTGAGGACCAGTAACAGGCAAGTGACAAAGGCGCGGCTGGGAGAAAACGTGGGCATAAGCGAGTCCTCAACGGTTTTTATCGATGCATCAGGCCGCCCGCGACATGAGCTCCTGGGAGATTCTCTCCAGGATGAAGGTCTCGCGCTGAATCGACTGGCCCATGCAGGCATCCTGACGGGACATGACCTCGCGGTTATGCTGCGTTGCTTCTTCCACTGACACCCAGACGGGCTTCATGCCATTGGCGATCTCGTGACTTTCCATGCGCACTGCGGCGAGTTCCGACGCCACATCGCAGACAAAGAAATGCGATGTCATATGCATAAGATCATACTCTGGCTTCCAGTGGGGCCGATATTCCTCGATGAAACCGTAGTGCGACTGCACTTTCACATCCCGCGCACCGGTCTCTTCTTCCAGCTCCCGCTTCAGCGCATCGTGGATGTCTTCATCCTGATCAACACCGCCACCCGGCAGGCTGAAATCGTTGTAACGCTCGGTAAATAGCAAAAGAATAGTGTCGTCGCGCAGCACGATGCCGCGGGCGGCGTGACGCCGCAGAATTCGGCCCTCCCGGGACAGGAGTTCAGGATGAACGAGTTCTTTCAGCAGCTTCATGCGTGGCATCCGGTAGTCAGGCTGTTTTCGGGTAGGGTCTCAAGCCCAGTAGTATTTCTGCTTTCTCGCTGAGAGGCTGCGCCATCAATGCAGGATCGGTGTAGGCCTCAAGCTGATCCCGAAGCAGCGCATAAACCGCTTCGCGATCCTGGCTGGTATCGATCTCGACGCACTTGTTTTTCCCCTTGAACAGCTCGACGGTGGGCAGCGTCTCTTCCTTGAAGGTATCGAAGCGCAGCTTCATGGCCTCGACGTTGTCGTCCGCGCGACCCGAGTAGCGCGCCCGGCCCAGAATCCGCTGCTCGAGCACCTCGAACGGGCATTCGAAGTAGAGCATGGTGGGCAGTTCCGCATCGCGCCCGAACACCTCGTACCAGGCCTCCAGGTTCGACAGGGAACGCGGAAAGCCATCGATGAGAAAGTTCCGCCGGCCCGTGGTGCGTGTCGTGGTCTCCATGGCGTCCTTCAACAGTCGCACCACAATCTCATTCGGCCCCAGCTTGCCGGCAGCAATGTATTCCTTGATGACCTCCATCGTTGGCCCGCCGGCCTCCTGCTCGGCACGCAGCAGGTTTCCAGTGGACAGGTGCGTCCAGCCCAGCTGGATTTCCGCCAGCTCACACATGGTGCCTTTGCCGGCACCGGGGCCACCGAGCACATACACCACGTTGGGTGTCGGGCAGGGTTCGCGGGGATCGACGTAATGAATGACCACTTTCGGTGCGGGCGCGACGCCCATCTTGTAAACGTTCCATTCGCGATCTGTGGGCGGCAGTTCATCGTCACAGGTAATTTCGTAGGCCAGGTGCCCGTCGAGTCGGCAGATGCGCCAGGATTTATAGCTGTTGGAGTAGGAAATTGCCGGGCTTCTGGCCGCTTTCCCATCGGCGCGGTCCCAGGCCATCTTGCCGTTCCAGTAACCCTGGCTCGATACAACGCCCGATTCGGACTCCGCGGGCGGCGCCTCGGAGGGGACATACAGACCATCCACCTCGGGCAGGCCTGAGCCGGATACTTCAATGAACAGGGTGTTTGGTGCGTCTTGGCTTGGTTCCGTCATGGGCTCTCTCTCGTTGCTAATG
>JBHEPQ010000162.1:0-2773 GCA_046260215.1 Chromatocurvus sp. | reverse complement strand
CCATAACAATAATCACGGACAGAACATACTGATAAAAAACCCCGGTAAGGAGCATCGTCATGCAAAAGAACAGTTTCCGAACGTCGCCTCTGCTGTTGGCCGTCGCCGTCGCCAGCGGCGTCGTGGCGCAGGAGCAGAACTCTTCACGCCTTCTTGAGGAGGTCACGGTTTACGCGCAGAAGCGCGAACAATCCATTCTTGAGGTGCCGGTATCAGTCGCCTCCTACAGTAACGAAGCCCTCGATCGCGCGCAGATCCGGGACCTGTCCGAACTGCAGCAGGTCGCACCCAGCGTGGTCTTCAACAGCTCTACCGGTGCGACACAGTCCATCCTCACGATTCGCGGCATTGGCACCGCGGGGCAGAACTCCGGTCTCGAACAATCTGTGGGCGTTTTCATCGATAATGTCTACCGCGGTCGGCCGGGCGCGGCCCTGGGCGACTTCGTCGATCTGCAATCCATTGAGGTCCTGCGTGGCCCCCAGGGAACGCTATTCGGGCGCAACACCTCTGCAGGCGTCATCAGCGTGCGCTCCCGGCAGCCGGAACAGGAATTCGGTGGCCACGTCTCGCTGGGCATCGGCGATTTCGGGTTTAAGCAGCTGCGTGGCGCGGTCACAGGCCCCATCACTGACAACCTCGCCTGGCGTCTTGCCGGCACCTGGCAGGAGCGAGACGGCTACATCGACGACGCCTTCAGCGGTGAGGACTGGAACGACCGCGACCGCTATTCGGCACGCGGCCAGCTTCTCTGGGATATCAACGAAACGACGTCGCTGCGCCTGATCGCGGACTATACGGAAACGAGTGAGCGCTGCTGTGTACCGGTACAGATCTTTGATGCGAGCAGTGCCCTGCTCCTGATCGACAGCCCTGGAGGTCTTGGCGCACTGAGTCCGGTATTCGCCAACTTCAACATCGGCGTGCCCCTGCAGAACGGCACGCCTGGCGCCACCACACCACAGGAGGTCACTTTCGAGGGCCAGTTTCCCGACCCGGACGATTTCGAGGGTACGCGCACCAGCGCAGCGAGCGCGGATGACAGCTTCGAGGATGGCGGCGTCTCTGCCGAGCTCAATACGTCGATAAGCGACGACATTGACATGACCCTGATCGGCGCCTACCGCTTCTTCGAGACCAATCCCTTCGGCGATATCGATATGCGCACCGCCGATATCTGGCGCGGCGGCCGCGGTCAGGACATCGATGAAACGACACTCGAGGTGCGTTTTTCGGGCACCCAGGGGAATGCTGACTGGACTGTCGGCGCTTTCTACTTTGATCAGGACATCGAAGCCACGGGGCGGTTCGAGTGGGGCGAGTTCGGCGCTGCCTATCTGTCCCAGGTGGGCATTGCACGCCTGCTCAGCGACCCGGAGGTGGTCGGTGCCGGTGCGACGGTGGCCGACATGCTGGGCACGGGCCTTATCGACGTTGGCAACGCCGCACCCGGCGGTGCCGCCAACCCACTGAACTGGTCGCCGAGCGCGGCAATCGAGGGTACCGGGGCACGGGAAACCATCGATTATAACTCCGAGAGCATTGCCATCTTCGGCCAGGTGACTTTCAGTCTGAGCGAGCAACTGAGCTGGACCATCGGCGGTCGCTATACCGACGAAGAGAAAGAAGCGTCCTACCTGACGGTCGCCAACGATCCTTTCGCTGCACGCGATCTGCGTGCCGCATCGCTCACCGGCAACGACGGGCTGTTCTGGGCGCTGCGCCCGCTGCAGGTGCACCTGACCTCGGATCCGGCGTCGGATGAATTCGAGGACGACGACTTTTCCGTCGCCACCAACCTCAACTACGAAGCCTCCGAGAATCTATCCGTGTTTGCGCGCTTTGCCCAGGGCTATAAGGCCGGCGGCCTGAACCTCAACGGCACCATCGGACAGCAGCCCGGGGATCCGACGCCTTCCCTCGCCAACAACACCTTCGACTCGGAAACCAGTGACAGTTACGAGCTGGGCATGAAGTCCTTCCTGTTCGACCGCAAGCTACAGCTCAACGCCACGCTGTTCTATCAGGAGACCAAGGATTTTCAGACCAACTCCTTTGACGGTGTCACCTTCACTCTGCGCAATGCGGGGGAGATCGAGGGCACGGGCCTGGAGCTCGACTACAACTGGATGCCGACGGATCACTGGACTTTCAGCGGCGGCCTGGTCTGGCAGGACATTGAGTACGCGGAATTCACCAACGCCTCGAGTACGATCGCTCAGCAGGAGGCCGCCGGGCTAAGGGCGAGGGCGCTGGGGATCGTACCCGATCAGGACCTGAAAGGTGAGACACCAAACTTCGTGTCTGATGTTACCTGGTCGAACAGCATTGCCTACAGCCGATCGATTTCCAGCGGGCTGGCGTTCAACCTGGCTACCAGCTGGCGCTATCGCTCCAGCTTCAATACGGCGCAGGATGCGGAGATTCTGGCGGAGCAGGATGACATCTGGACGGTGAATGCCACCATGGGCATCAGCTCGATGGATGACACCTGGCGCCTTGAGGTCTGGGGCAAGAACCTGACTGACGAGACGGTACTCAATATCGGTTTCGACACGCCGGCACAGACCGGCTCGTTCAGCGGGTTCATCGAGCCACCAAGGATGGTGGGCGGTACGGTCAGCTACAACTTCTAGCCCCGTGTTGGGATCAGGTCCGGGGGGGCAATGGTCCGTAGCCCGGCCGGTTTCCCCCGGCGGGGGCTGTCGAGACACGCCGAAATCCCATCCATGGGGGCTCAGCGGCGGCATCCATGCCGCCGATGGTCTCGACA
>JBHEPQ010000143.1:0-7855 GCA_046260215.1 Chromatocurvus sp. | reverse complement strand
AGCATGCCGCTGAAGGTGTTGATGCCCCAGAAGACCTCCTGAACGATCAGCAGACACCATTTGTCGCCGATTTCGTCCAGAGCCCGGTTGATCGAGTTGGCGCGGGTTGATAGCGGCGTCACGCGGTGCGCGTCCCGCTATCGGAACAGGTCCTCGCCCCGGGCCCAGGTGGCATGAAAACCGAAGGGGACGCGATGTGGCATGTTGACCCGGGCAATCGGGCCCTGCTCGACGTCCTGAGCGTCAAACACCAGGCAGTCGGACTGCCAGGTATTACTGTCCGTGACCAGGGTAATGACGTAGCCATCGTCTTCGGCACTGCTGCGGTCGGCTCCCTCTCGCGGCGCAAATATGGCCTCGCTGCCAAAGACCCCGGTGCCGTAGTTGTATTCCCAGCGCCTGCCGGTCTCGTTGTCATACTTCACCAGGCCGGTAAAGCGCAGCGTGTGGCCGCCTTCGTGCAGAAGGGGAATGCGCTGATGGTAGGCAAAACGACTTTTCTCACCATGGAATATCGGGTTTGTCTTGTTGAACTCGGTGTTCAGGTCGTCGATCGGGCCCTCGCGCACTTCCCCGGTGCGCAGGTTGAAGCGCCAACGGTAATTGCTCGCCTCCAGGCGCATGTAGGCCAGCATGTGCGCCAGCTCGCCCTCGTTATTCTGGGCCTGCGGCATTGGATTGATCGAGCGGCAACCGTCCATGACCACCCAGTCACCCTCTTCCCAGCAATTGCTGGTATGCAGAATGTAACAGGGCTCGCACTCGAACCAGCGCACCTCGCTGCCCTTGCCATGGCGGGGGATGATGCCGAAGCGGGTGGGAATATCGCGATGAAACGTGAGCACCCGTAGGTGGTGCTTGCGCAGCACATTCATATCGTGGAAAAAGGGCAGATCGTGCAGTATCGCGTAATTTCGCGTGAAGCCCAGGTCGTGGGGCAGGCGCGGCCCCGGCAGGTCAATCTCTGCCTCGTGCACCAGCCTGCCTGATGGGTCAGCTACGCCATAGGTCATGAAAGGCGGCTCGTCACCATAGTCGAAAAACAGCATTTCGCCGGTGGCCCAGTCGACCTTCGAATGAGCGGACAACCTGCGATGACGGCGGCCCGGTATGTCGAACGCGCCACGGGTTTCCAGCGATCGGCCATCCAGCGAGTAGGGATTACCGGCGTTGTACCACAGAGACACCAGCTGGTCGTTGAAATAAACCAGATCGGTGTTGGATGTATCCTTGATACCGAAGGGCGACACGGAATAATCGAAGGGGCCCATGACGCCGGGGGAAATCGACTTGCCGTTTGCACGCTCTGACAGCAGCGCCTCGGTTTCCACATACCGGTTGCGGTAAGCGGCCTTGCCATTCTGAAAATACACACCGTGCACCATGCCATCGCCATCAAATGGGTGATAACGGTTCTTGGGTTGAAAAACCGGATTGGGACCATTGCGGAAATACGCGCCCTTCAGGTCGGCTGGCAGCTCGCCCTGAACCGTCAGGTCCGACGCGCTCAATTCGTTTACCGTGGGCGCATAGGCGCCGTGTAAATAGGGATTATCAAGTCCGTAAATCCACTGGGGCGCGTCGGGAAAATGGGTGGCTTCACCAATACATTGTTCTACCGAAGGATATTCCTGGTGTGTGCGTTGCGCCTGCATGCCGCCTCCTGTTTCTCTTTCTGATTGCACCGTACCGGTGCCTCTGAATGGAAATTATAGGCAACTGGTATTTTTATGCAAGTTTAAGCATGGCCGGGCCACCGCAACGCGCTTGAACCTTGCCTGCGGTCCGGACGTCACATACACTCGTGGTCTGTTAATAAAAGCCACGCCCGACGAGATATGCCATGTCCAGCTCCCTTGAACGACTTCGACTCCCCGTTTTTCAGGCGCCGATGTTTCTGCAGTCCGGCCCGGAAATGGTGGTCGCCTGCTGCAGGGCTGGAATCGTCGGTACGTTCCCCTCGGTGAATGCGCGCAGCCTGGAAGACCTCGACGCCTGGCTGCAGCAGATTACCAGCGGTGTCGGTGATCAGGACGCGCCCTGGGCCATCAATCTGATGATGCACCGCTCCAACCAGCGGCGGCTCGACGATCTGGCGCTGGCCGTCAAGTACAGGGCACCCCTTGTCATCTCGGCGCTGGGCAGCCCCCGCGAAGCGGTAGAGGCCGTCCACGCCTACGGCGGGCTGGTATTGGCGGACGTTATCGACACACGACTCGCGGCAAAGGCTATTGCCACTGGCGTTGACGGTCTGGTGCTGGTTTCCACAGGCGCCGGTGGACATACCGGACAGCAGTCGGGATTTGCTTTCGTAGAGGAGGTTCGCCGGATCTGGGACGGGATCATTGTTCTTGGCGGCGGCATTTCCACGGGTCGTGGCGTGCGGGCAGCCCAGGTGCTGGGCGCGGACTACGCGTACATGGGGACACGCTTCATCGCTACCGATGAAAGCATGGCGGACCCGGCCTACAAACAGATGGTCGTCGATGCCAATGGCGCAGATATCGTCTGTTCTGACGCCTTGACCGGGGTCAAGGCCAACTGGCTGCGCGCCAGCCTGCAGAGCGCAGGTTACGACCCGGACAATATGCCGGACCCCGGCAATATTGACATCACGCAGTCAGCGGCCGACGCCAAACGCTGGCGCGACGTCTGGTCCGCCGGCCAGGGGGTGGGGGCAATCTCTGAGATATTGCCCGTCGCAACCCTGGTAGCGCGATTAGAGACAGAATACCGACTTGCCCGCGAGGCTTGAGATATGCAGACCAGCAGTCAGGAACGAATCAGGACATTGACAGAGGACGGCCACTGGGGAACCGCCACGCTACACAGTCTGCTCGCTGACAATGCGGCCAGGCATCCTGATCGGGAAGCGATAGTCGATCCGCCGAACAAGGCCGAGCTGACCGGACACGAGGCGCGTCGCATGACCTTCGCCGAGCTGGATGCCGCGAGCAGCGCCCTCGCAGCTTCACTGGCACGCACGGGAATACAGCGCGGCGACGCCGTGCTGGTGCAGCTGCCGAACATCAGCGAGCTGGTTCTTGCGTACTTCGCGCTGAGTAAGCTGGGCGCCATCATCGCCCCTGTCGCTGTGCAGTACGGCAGCCACGAGATCGCGGGCTTTGCGAAAACCCTGAAGCCAGCCGCGATGCTTACGCTGGAGGCGTTTCGCGGGGTGGCACTGCAAAAGCAGGCAAGGGACGCGCTGCCCGGCATCCGCGTATGGGACGTTGTCCGCGATCTCAACGCGGGAACCACCACACGCGATAGCGACTGGCAGCCGCCAGAGACTGACGCCAACGATATCGTGACCCTGTGCTGGACATCGGGAACAACGGGCACGCCCAAGGGCGTTCCGCGGTCCCACAACATGTGGATCACCCAGGGTCGTCTGACCCTGACCGCCGGCGGTTACCAGCCGGGAGAGCGTCTGCTGGCACCCTTTCCATTCATCAACATGGCCGCGCTCGGCGGGTTTCTGTTTCCCGCCGCCCTGCTCGGCTGCACGCTGGTGCTGCATCATCCGCTGGACGCGGCAATCTATCTGCGCCAGCTCCAGGACGAGCGCATCAACTTTTCCATCGCACCCCCCGCCCTGCTCAACCGCCTGGCCCAGCAGCCGGCGCTGTGGGAGCAGTTCGACTTCAGTGCGCTGCGCGCCTTTGGCTCCGGCTCGGTGCCGCTTTCACCGGCCATGATCGAGGTCATTGAAGGTAGCTATGGCAAGCCCGTAATCAATTTCTACGGCTCCAATGAGGGTATCGGCCTGTTCGCCACACCGGACAACGCACCCTCCCCCGCGCATCGGGCCGCACTGTTCCCGAGGCTTGGCGTGCCCGGTATGCCTTTTGAAAGCGATCCCCCGGGCGCGCTGCTGACGCGGGTCATTGACCCCGATACCGGGACGGAAATCACGCAGGCGGAACTGCCGGGCGAGCTGTGCATAGCCGGCCCCGGTGTGTTCGACGGCTATCTCGATGGTGCCGGCGACGGTGTATTCACCGACGACGGTCTGTTTCGCACCGGGGACATGGTCGAAATCTGCGGCGATCCGCCCATCCACTATCGCATCGTCGGGCGTTGCAAGGACATTATCAATCGCGGCGGTACGAAGATCTCACCCAGCGAAATCGACACGCTACTGGAGGGATTTCCGGGGCTGGCCGAGGTCGCGGTCTGCGCCTATCCGGATCCGGTGCTGGAAGAGCGGATCTGCGTCTGCGTCGTGCCTGTGGAGGGACAGGCGTCACCGACACTGGAGGCGCTGTGTGCGTGGATGTCCGAGCGCGGCATCGCAAAATTCAAGCTACCCGAGCGCCTGGAGATTTTCGAATCGCTGCCGCGCAATCCGTTGGGGAAGATCGTTCGCGGCCAGCTGCAGAACGCCGTGAGCAGACGAGGAGAACTGTCATGAACCATGTGTATATTCTGGGTGGCGCGCAGACCGATTTCGCGCGCAACTGGCATCGCGAGGGTCTCGACCTGTACGCGATGTTCAGCGCGGCGCTGCAGGATGCCGTCCACGACGCCGGGATAGATCCGGAACAGATCGAGGTGGGTCATGTCGGCAACTTTGCCGCCGATCTGTTTGCCGGCCAGGGCTTGCTGGGCGGCTTCTTCGGCCATGTCTACCCGGAACTGTCAGCAATTCCCACCTCGCGCCATGAAGCGGCCTGTGCCTCGGGCTCCATGGCCATGCTGGGGGCCATGCGCGACATCGAATCGGGGCACTACAGCACGGCCTGCGTGCTCGGCCTTGAGCTGATGCGCAACGTGGATGGGCGCAAGGGGGCCGAGTACCTGGGTGCCGCCGCGTTCCGCGGTAAGGAGGCGACGGACTGTGATTTTCCCTGGCCGTTTCTGTTCGACCGCATCACCGAGGAATATGACCGGCGCCACGGCATCCGGCATGAACACCTGTCGCAGATCGCACAGATCAATTTCGCCAACGCAAAAGCCAACCCGAACGCCCAGTCCCGCGACTGGACATTTCCCGAAGGCTGCTTCACTCAAGATGATTCGCTGAACCCGGTGATCGAGGGTCGCGTGCGCAAGATGGACTGCGGGCAGATCACCGATGGTGCCGCCTGCGTGATTCTTGCCAGTGAAAATGTCGCCAGAGTGCACGCAACGGCTCTGGGCCTGCGTCTTGAGGATATTCCCCGGATCAAGGGGTGGGGACATCACTCTGCCCCTCTTCTGCTGGAGCGCAAGCTGGCACTCAGCGAGGGACAGGCCCTGCTGTTTCCCCACGCAAAGCTGACCTTCCAGGACGCGCTGCAGCGTGCAGGGTTCAACGAGATCACCGATGTTGACGGTCTAGAGACTCACGACTGTTTTTCCATTACGGAGTACATGGCCATCGACCACAGTGGCCTGACGCCACCGGGAGCGAGCTGGCAGGCGGTGGAAGACGGGCGTATCGCCCGCGACGGCAGCTTTCCGGTGAATGCCAGTGGCGGGCTTATCGGACTCGGGCATCCGGTTGGCGCAACCGGAGTGCGGATGGCGCTCGATTGTGCGCGGCAGGTCGCGGGCCGGGCGGGCGATACGCAGATTCCCGGCGCTAATAACATGATTACGTTCAACGTCGGCGGCAGCACCACCACCTGCGCCAGCCTGGTGATAGGAGTTGGAGAATGAAGGAAGCGTTTCTGTTTGATGCCCTGCGCAGTCCTCGCGGGCGCGCCAAAGACAGCGGCGGATTGCACGAACTCACGCCGCAGGCCCTGTTGCAGCAGCTGTATGCGGCGCTGGTAGATCGTACCGGGCTGGATCCGGCAACGGTGGACGACGTTATTCTTGGCTGCGTCACGCAACAGGGGGAACAGGCCGGCAACATCGCCAAGAGCTCAACGCTGTACAGCGGATGGCCCTCCTGGGTGCCGGGCATTACCGTGAACCGCTACTGCTCCTCTGGCATTGACGCGATTGCGCTGGCTGGCGCCAAGATCAATGCAGGCCTTGCCGAGACCGTGGTCGCCGGTGGCGTGGAGATGATGTCACGCGTTCCGATGCTGGCGGACAAGGCGAGGGTGTTTGGTGACCCTGAATTCGCCGTTGCCTGCAGGATGCTGATGATGGGAAGCGGCGCCGATCTCATCGCCAGCCTGCACGGTGTCAGTCGCGAGGCGGCAGATACTGTCGCGCTCGTCAGCCAGCAGCGTGCCGCCCACGCCAGCCAGGCGGGCTATTTCGACAACTCGTTGATTCCCATTATTACAGCGCAGGGTACGGTAGATCGGGATGAATGCGTCAGGGCCGGTATCAGCGCCGAGGACCTGGCCGCCCTGCCCCCGGCCTTCGCCGAACTCGGTGCCGCCGGCACCGACGCGCTGCAGCTGCAGGGGCACGACCACCTCGACGCCATCAACCATATTCACACGGCCGGTAATTCCCCGGCGATGGCCGATGGCGCAGCGTTGTTGCTGGTCGGCGATAACGAGCTGGCCAGCCGCTGCGGTCTGACGCCGCGAGCGCGGATTACCACCAGCGTTACCGTCAGCGCCGACCCACTGCAAGTGCTCTCCGGCTGTGTGGAAGCCACTCGGACGCTGATGCAGCGCCAGGGTCTGAGCAGCGCGGATGTAGATCTGTTCGAGATTCATGAAGCCTTTGCCGCCACCAGTGTCATGTGCCAACAGACACTGGGCATTGACGAGGGCAAGCTGAACGTCAATGGCGGTGTGATCGCGCTGGGTCATCCCATGGGCGCCACCGGCGCAATGATGGCGGGCGTGCTCCTTGACGAACTGGAACGGCGTGATCTCGGCTGCGGCATTGTCGCCGCCGCAGGCGCTGCAGGGACTGGAAGCGCGTTGTTCATCGAGCGCCTCTGAACGGCTGTTTAAACGCCTGTCTCAAGGACGGGATTCCGCGGGCCGGCCGCGCCATTCAACCCGGCATCGATCAATCGAGCTCATCGCGCGGGGCGGAGACTGCGCCAGCGCAGGACGCACGCGCCTGTCAATAAACTGCCATAATTTCCATTAAAAAGGAATCCTGTCTTCTGGCGGTGGCTTTTCAAGCCTCTATCGCGTAAACTCCTCCTTAACTTCGCTACGGAGTGACACCATTACACCCGATACAACGCACAACCCGGATACGCTTGCCAGCCTCCGGGCTCCCGTTGCTACCGACGGCGCCGCAGTCCACCAGCTTATCGCTGATTGTCCGCCACTGGACACCAATTCGCTTTACTGCAACCTGCTGCAGTGTTCACATTTCCGCCACACATCCGTGGTCGCCGAAATCGATGGAGACGTGGTCGGCGCCATCTCCGGTTACCTGATTCCCGAGCGCCCCGACACGCTTTTCATCTGGCAGGTTGCCGTGGGTGGTGCGGCGCGCGGACAGGGCCTGGCATTGCGCATGCTCGATCACATTGTTGATCGCAGCGCCTGTCGTCAGGTCCGCTTTATGGAAACAACAATCACGGAAAACAACGCAGCATCCTGGGCGCTGTTCCGCAAGTTTGCGGTCAAGCGCAGCGCCGGGCTGAACAGCGAGGTGGGCTTCGACCGCGACGTGAACTTCGGCGGCCAGCATGAAACGGAAACGCTGGTCCGCATCGGACCTTTCACCAGCAGGGGTTAGCAGGATTTCCCGCCCACTGACGATCAGCGATGCTAATCCAGGATGCGGGCTCGATATGCTTGAGAACGCCGTGGCAGAGATCTGCGCCAGCGAGGATGAGATGCCCTTTGTGACGGAGTTGTTCCAGGTGCGCGACGCGTCCTGAGCGTCTTGCGCTTAATCCACGAAACCGACAACTGATCCAGAATGCAGACAACTAAGGACACCGTATTATGATAGTAAGAACGCTTGCAGAAGCAGAGGCTTCCGAACGCCG
>JBHEPQ010000139.1:0-7874 GCA_046260215.1 Chromatocurvus sp. | reverse complement strand
GCAAACGAGATAAAGTTCTCCGAGCCAATCCAGCCGTCGCGCTCGCGAAAGTCCAGCGGCACCTCATGAATGTAGCCCGGGTAGGACATGCGCACCTCGTCGGCCTCCAGGCGCTGCGCGATCCACAGGCCCTGACCGCCTGCAAGGTTGAGGACTACCCAGCCCTCGCTGGCATCTGCAAACAGATGCGAGTTGCCACCATAGGTTGAATAGCCATACTCATCCATCAGTTGGCCGATAACCACCACGGCCTCCCGCGCGCTTGTGGCACGCTGCATGGCGATGCGGGACAGGTCGGAGTAATTCGGCCCGCGCTGGGGCTCGGGGGTCATCGCCGCGAGTTCGGGACGCGAGGGCGCCCAGATATCCCGCGCGGCGACCCCATGCTCGTTGAGACCGCCGTTGGTCAGGGGCGGGGGGAAACCCTCGTAGTCGGTGTAGTTCATCGTGATGTATTTCGCGGTCCGGGGGACCTGCGGAATCTCGATAAACTCGCCCGGGTAGTTGGCACGCGCGTCAACGCCGACAGAAATCGTGGCATCCTGCGGATGATTGCGGGCGGGAACAATCTCCAGCCAGTGGCTGGAGACCTCCTCGCCCGTGCCGCCCAGCAGTACGCTTCCGTCAGCCGTGAGCGAGTGTCCGACATAGATGCCGTAACTGGCAGCCGTCGGTACGGCGGTCGCCAGCACGTGCGCCAGAATCAGATACACACCCAGCCGGACGCCACGCAACGGACTTCCTGCAGGTGACATCATTCGAGGATGTACCGCACACCAACGGTCATGCGCTGCTGATCGATGAACATGATGCCATACCCCGGGTTGCCCTGCTTGGCGACCAGAATATCCTCGTCGAACACGTTATTGATATTCGCGTAGACCTGGAAGTTCTGCAGCTGGCCCGACCGCGGCGCATAGGAGGCGTGCAGGTCAAGACGCTCGTGGGCACCGGCCTCCAGCGCACCGAAACGATTGACGTTGGTCGGACCGTCGAGAAAGCTGTAGTCGCCGCTGATTTTGAGCGTGGCACCAATGCGCAGCCCAGCCATCTGACCCTCGAGAAACTCATAGGTGGTGATGATGGCGCCGGAGTGCTCCGGGGTGGTCCGTGGCGGCGCCGAGCCACTGTTGGGGTCGACAATATCGATATCGGACCAGGCATAGTTCGCGGAGAGGTTCCAGCCCGGCAGGATCTCGCCGATGATCTCAGCCTCCAGCCCCGTGGCCTCCTGCAGACCTTCGAGCACGGTGCTGCCGAATCCACCGAATGAACCCAGAAAAGCACTGGACACCTGAATGTTGGTGATCTCATAGTCATATAGCGCGAGAGATGTCGCTACTGCGCCATCGAACATTTCTGTCTTCAGGCCGATCTCGTGCTGCTCCATTTCCTGGGGTGCACTGACCGTGTTGCCGTCGGCGTCATTGAAGGTCTGCGGCTCAAAGCCCTCGCTATAGCTATAATAAACCCGGGCGTCGTCAACAAAGCCAAGGTTGTCCGCGATGTCATAGGTGGCACCGAAGCGGTACACCTCTTCCTCGAAACCGACGTTAGTGACCTGCGGCGGGTTGTTCACGACACTGGCGTTGATCGGTACAGTCGTGACGCTGTTGTTCTTCTGATAGAGCACGCCGAGCATTACCTGCAGGCGTTCCGTCGGGTTGAGCAGCACCTGGGCGCTGATCAACAGGTCTTCGGTTTCGTCGAGCAACTCCTGACGTACGCCAAAGGTGTCCTCGCGATTGCCCTGGATCGGATTGAACTCAGAGCCGTCGGCGAAGCGCGGCTGGCCATCATAGCCGCTGCCGTACATGTCGATGGTACCAAAGCCCTGGAACGCCGAGTTGAGCAGCTCGAAACGATCAGGATCCAGGTTGTCGCTGTACTCGGCCGCCAGGAAGAACTCGTGATTCTTGTCGAACAGGCCGAAATCCCCACCCAGCGACTGACGCAGCGTCAGCTCCTCGCCGTCACGCTCGATGTCATAGGTGTAGATGTAGATTTCATCGTCACCCAGCGAGTAGGCGCCGAAAGGACCAAAAGGATAGAAATACGACAGGTCTTCATCGTACTTGTTCCAGGCGACCTGGGTGACGGAATTCCAGCCGTTACCCAGCTGGTGCTCCAGCTCGACGATACCGAACTCCATATCCAGCGTCTCTTTGGACTGGTCCGGATGCGAAAAGTACCACTGCTCGGGGTCTGCATCGGGCAGCGCCAGTGAGCCATCGGGGTTCTCGACCAACGCGCCACCGTCCCAGGGATCCATGTTCCGATCCTGGTGGAAGTGGGTGACGCGCAGGGTCGTCACCGGTGTGATATCCCAGGCGATGGAACCCATCGCCATGAACTGGTAGTTGGGAAAATCTTCGCCATCGATGTCCAGCGGCAGATCGTATTCGTCGTACTTGGCGACGAAGCGGCCGGAAACGGTTCCGGCATCGTTAAGCGGGCCACCGATATCTATGGAGTAGGCCTGCGTATCGTAGTTGCCGGCCTCGACCTCCACCTCGACACGCGGCGTACGCAGCGGCTTCTTGAGGATCGAGTTGATCTCGCCACCGAAGGAGCCTGTCACGCCGTAAAGAACGGTCGCCGGACCACGCACGATTTCCAGGCGCTCAGCCGCGTAGGAGTCGATGGAGGTGAGGTCATTGCCGAGCAGAATATTGTTTACCCGATGCGTGCCATTGAATATGCCGCGCATCACGATCTGCTCAAAGCCGAAGCCGAACCCGGAGCGCTGAACTCCCGGGACCATGTCGGTGGCCTCGTAAGCAGACTTGGCATTGATGGTATTCAGCATTTCAGGGGTGATCACAGTCACGGCCTGTGGGGTATCAATCAGAGCCATGTTCAGGCCGGTAGCCGAATTCTGCTCCTCCGGACGGAATTTGCGGGCCACGCCGCGTACAACAACTTCCTCAAGCACGTTCTGATTGGCCTGCTGGATTTCCTGCTGCGCCGAAACGCCGTTACTCGCGACGCCGGCCGAGACCATCGCGGTTGAAGTCATCGGCGCCTGAAAATATCGACTGCGGGACGTCAATTTACTGCTCATTCTGTGTGTATCCTCGATTGCGGGCAAATTAAAGACATAGACACACGCCATCCAGTCGCGTCATTGCTACGACGCGCCTGAGAGACTGTGCAATTCAAAATACGCGATCCGGCTATATTGCAATTCGTGACTGCAAATCAATGGCCCAAACGCGTGCCGCCGCTGCGTCAACTCGTGCGAGAAGGAACGACTATTATTCTTAAGACTGTTAACCAACTAAGGTAATGTAGGACGCGAGCCGAGTCAAATTTATTATGCGCCTACATATACCTGATTCGCCACATTCGCCACCACTGCTATACTGCTGAGCCAACTGGACCACCCTACGGATCTCACATGCAGCCCGCCAGAATTATCGCCGAGCACGTGGACGGTCTGCGGCACGAGTATCGCATTGAGCTGGATGCGGAGCGCGTTCGCGAAACCGTCGATGCCAGACTGCGCCATGCCACGCCCCGACTGCAGGTGCCGGGTTTCAGGCCCGGGCGCGCACCGCTGTCGGTGCTGCGCACCCACCACGGGAAGCGATTTCGCAACAACATCGTTGACCGGCTGGCGATAGACGTTACCCGGAAGCTGATCGCCGAGCGCGGCCTGGCCCCGCGCGCGCGTCCCGCCATCAGTATCGACGCCGGGGCCCCAGAGACTTTCGTGCTGGCGGTGGATGTCACGCCGGAGATTCAGATAAAAGACATAAAAGGTACCCCCATTCAGCGGCTGAAGGCAGGCGATGGCGATAAAGAAAGCGCAAAACTCACTCAGGAGCATGTAAGACGTCAACTATTCGACGCATTGATACAGCAGTGTGAATTTGCAGTACCACAGGAATGGGTCGTCGCCGAACACGCCAGGGTGCTGGCCGGCTACCGCGATGCCGTGGGCGAAGACCCAGACCCGGCAACGGACAGGGAGCTGGCGGCGATTTCAGAGCGCCGGATTCGCCTCGCCTTGCTGTTTAGTGAGATTGCCCGCAGTAATAACATCGAGGTACCCCGGGCGGAGGTCGAGCAGCTGGTGGAGCAGGTCGCCGACCGCGATCCCGAGCACCAGGACGAGATCATCGACTACTATCTGGATCATCCCAGCGCAATCGCGGAACTGCAGTCGCCGTTATTGGAGGAACGTGTCGTGGCGTTCCTCCTCGAGCGCTGTAACATCACGGAAGAAGTCGTGAACACGGACCAGCTGCGCGAGCGGGTACTCGGTGAAGCTGCGAATGCCCCATGAGTGCAGGTCGACGCCGGCGGGCCCTGCAGCAGGCCGCAGCGCGGCAGCCCGGGGATGCGATCATTCACGAGCGCCTGGCGCGCGCACTGCTTGCAGAGCAGGACCTGGACGCGCTCTCGGCATTGCAGGCGCTGCTCGATGAGCGGTTTGCCAACCGGGCTTTCACCCATCTGGTAGCCGGCCACGCGGCCAAGGCAGCCGGCGCGTCAGACAGGGCAGCACAGCGATATCACCGCGCGCTGACGCTTTGCGCCACATCGGGAGAAGCGCTTTACAACCTCGTGGACCTGGGCGGCGTGCGGGCCGACGACGCGCAGGGACTTCGCATTGCCGCGCTTGCCGACACGCCCAAAGGCGGAGAACTGGCCGCCGCGGACCGCATCAATATCGGCTTCGCCCGGGGCCGCCTACTGGAGCAGGCCGGCGAAACAGATGCATCATTCGAGCACTATCGGGCCGCCAACGAGCTGGCCCGGGCGACCCTGGCGGAGCGTGGCATCTGTCATGACGCGACGGACGCCGAACGCCAGCTGAAGGCCGATCTGTCCAACTGGCATCCCATGTTGTTCGAAAGTCCCCTGCCTCCTTCCGGCATCGACCTGACGCCGGTATTTGTCATCGGCCTGCCGCGCTCGGGGACCACGCTGGTTGAGCAGATTATCGCCAGCCACCCGCAGGCCCGCGCAGGCGGCGAGCTGACGCTGGGGCCCGAGGTAGAGCGCGATTGTCGCCAGCAACTGGGCCTCGGGCCGTCCGACCCGCTGCCATCACCCGGTCTTGCAGCAGTCCGAGAGGCACTTGAGCGGGCCCGGGAACAATATCTTGACGGGCTTTTCGAGCGCGGTCTGGACGCCCGCTGGGTCGTGGACAAGCTGCCGGCCAATTCGCGGATCGCCGGCTTCCTGAGGCTCCTGTTTCCCGATGCCCCGATCGTGCAGTGTCGTCGGGACCCGCGCGCCCTGGCCTGGTCACTTTACACGGCCAACTTCGCGGCCCACGAGGCCTGGTATCACCGCCTGGATGACATGGTCGGCGTCCTGAAGCGCCACGCCAGCCTGATGGCACACTGGCGTTCGGTATTGCCTCCCCCTTTCACGGAGATCAGCTACGAGGCACTGGCGCGCAACCCCGAAACACAGATTCCCGCCCTGCTTGCTGCCTGCGGCATTCCCTTTGACCCGGCCACGCTGAAGCCGGAGGCACTTGAACGACCCGTCTTTACCGCCAGCCATGCCCAGGTCCGCAGACCCATTCACACCGGGGCCATCGAGCGATGGCGACCCTACGCAACCCACCTGAAGCGGTTTTTGAGGTGCGGCTGACGCGGGCGGCTTCACGTAGCTGTTACGATTTGTTCCTCATCGGCGCGCTCAGCCTCGGCCTGCTCGGCGGCCCAGATCCCCGCCGCCTCAACCGCCACGGGCGAAGTGGTGGGCAGAACGCCCAGGTAGCTCTCGGTATCCTGCGCCGGAACGACCGAGCGCTGCGTCATACGGTAGAGCGCGTACACCGCAATGCCACCGAAGGTGGCGCCAAGCACCAGCCAGAAAGCGAACGGGTCGAGCCGCTGCATTGCCCAGCCGGTCGCCAGAGGCCCTGCAATGGCACCCAGACCGAAAGTGAACACGAGTCCGCCAGAGGCCGCCGGCATGTCTTCGGCTGACAGAAAATCGTTGGTATACGCCAGAAACAGAGCATACAGAGGCGTCGTGACGCCGCCGGCGAAAAAGGCCGCTGCCATAACTGGCCACAGCGCATCGTTGGCGACCCAGCCCATTGCGCAGGACGACGCGCCCAGCGACGCTGCGCCGAAGATCAGCTTGCGCCGATCCATCTGGTCCGACAGCCAGCCAATGGGATACTGCATCAACAGCGCCCCGGCGAACAACATCGCTACGAACAGCGCAATCTGCGCCGCGGAAAGCCCTATCTGGGAACCGAACACCGCCCCCATACCCGACTGGGTCGCATAAACGCTTCCCAAAAGGAAAATCCCGACGGTGCCCAGGGGCGAGCTGGAGAACAACCTGCGCAGTGACATCGGATGAGCCACCTCAACCGCAGGCGCGGGGGCGACCGACAGCAGAATAGGCGCGAAGGAAACCGAAACCAGGATTGAGGCAGAGATAAAAAGCACCGAGGTCCCGGCATCCCCAAGCGTCAACAGACCCTGCGCACCGATGATGCCCAGGGTCTGCGCCATCATGTAGGCCGACAATACTTTGCCGCGCGTCTGGTTGGTCGCCGCGTTGTTCAGCCAGCTCTCGGCGGTTACATAAATACCCGACATGCAGAAGCCAACGAGCACCCGCAGTAGCGTCCAGGACCAGGGGTCGGTCAGCAGTGGAAAGGCAATCAGGCCCGCCGACATGAAACTGCCCAGCGCCGCGAAGACGCGCACATGCCCCACCCGGCGGATCAGCAACGGGCTAAACCGCGCCCCCGACAAAAAACCCAGGAAATAGCCCGACGTGACAATCGCCAGTTCCGCAGCCGAAAAACCCTCGATTCCACCGCGCAGACCAATCAGTGTGAAATGCATGCCATTACCCAGCATGATCAACAGGATACCGAGAAGCAGGGCCCAGACTCTGGATAACATGCCAATTAACACACGACCTCTCCCCATGGCAGTTCCGCCTGCCTGCATCCTGAAGCGATGCGGGCATTACAACAGTGCCACATACGCACCCACCGACAAAAAGTGCAGCCGACGGAGAGGCCGAAGGCGGTCCCGACGGGCAGCGACAGGCAAACTCCACGCATCGCCGACGCGATGCAGATTAGGGCGTATTACCGTTTGAATTGTCCAGCGATTGCTGAGACAGTATCGACTTCTTTTTTTCGGAGCGCCACCCGGCAGGGCCCTGTTATGAAAAGCCAGATATCCGAATTCTGCACCGAGTTCAGCGAAACCCTGTTCCCCCTGTCCCAATTGCTTCGGGACACGGTGGACCAGATGGAGACAGTCGAGAGCGCATCCGATCAGGCACTCATCACGTCGTCGTTTTCCGAAATCTTTCATCGGCTGGAGGCCCTGATCAACAAGGTACAGGGACAGGAAGCCTATGTTCTGCTCTTCGGGCCGTTAAAGAGTGGCAAGTCCACTCTGATCAACGCCATCAGCGCTGGCTACGTAAGCGAGGTGACCAGCCTGCCGGCTTACCCCTGTATGGTCTACCTGAAGTACGGCGAAACCCCGTCCTATTCGGTATTCCGTTATAGCGGCAAACGGGAAGAACTGGAGTCTCCCGAAGAGTTGAAACACCTGCTGGAGCAGAGCCATCGCACGTTGTCAGAGCGCATCCGCGCGATGGATGATTTTGGCGAGACATTTGATCCTGCCACGCACCTGCCCTCTGCCATCCGCCGCGTCCAGGTGGAACTGCCGGCAAAGAATCTGCGGGAGTCGGGTACGGTGCTGGTAGACACCCCGGGGCTGTACAGCAAGATGAAGTTCGGCTACGACGTCATGACACGCGAATTCCGCGACAGCGCCGCCTGCGCCGTTTTTGTCGTCAAAACCGACAATCTGTTTCTGGAACAGGTATTCGATGATTTCAACGATCTGCTCGACCAGTTC
>JBHEPQ010000129.1:0-4810 GCA_046260215.1 Chromatocurvus sp. | reverse complement strand
AGGCGGAGGTTCTGGTGCAATTCCGGGCACTGGCGCGCGGCTGGGCGGAGGCGCTGGAGGGATGGGAAGCGGCGCGTGAGGCGAGCGTGGAAGTCGTTAACGGGTTGCTGGATAACGGGTCGATGGCGGCGTAGCCGGTAGCGACTACTGTGGCCACCATCGCCCTATTGCTCGTTTCTGTCCTGACGCCATGGCTCGCAGGATTTGCCTTGCTCCGGGCGGCGGAATCATGCACCGGCTACCGCCCTCACCCAGCACGCCAGATCGCCTTCGGTTTCTTTTTCGGCTACTCCCTGCTGCAATTTCTCGTCATTAGCAACAGTGCCGTTTTCGGCCACATTCCCGTTCTCGGCATCAACATAGGCCTTGCGGTAATCGCTGTAGCCGCACACCTGGTGTATCGCCGGTCGTTGGCTGCCAGTGATCCTGCGTCGCGACGCATCCCCATCAATAATTCAGACCGAACGGGCTGGATCTTCTGGTTGTTCCTGGGCCTCGCACTGCTGCACCTGCTGCTTGCCGCGGTAGAGGTTCTGCACCGCCCGATCTTCCCCTGGGATGCCTGGCTAAGCTGGATGTACCGGGCCAAAGCCTGGTTCTTTGCCGGCAGCATCCTGCCCATGGACTCACCACCTGACTGGCTGAACGGCACAGGTGAGTCCATCTACAACGTAGCTGGCGCACAGTACCCGAGCCTCGTTCCCATTACCGCATTGTGGTCGGCACTGAATTCAGGGCAATGGAGCGAGACACAGGTAAACGTGCCGGTCATTGCCTGTGGTATGGCTTTGGGAGCAGGCATCTACGGCCTTTCTCGCGAAGCGGGTCGCTCCCGACAGACGAGCATGATCGCTGCCTATCTGGTGCTATCTATCCCGCTAATCGGCACACATCTCTCCCTCGCCGGTCAGGCAGACATCTGGGTGGCGGGGTATGCCGGGCTAGGTGCAGGTGCCTGCCTGCTCGGACTGATGAAGAAAATTCCCGGTCTGTTTTTAGTGGGCCTGGCGCTTACAGCGCTGTCGATGGGCGTCAAGGCGGAAGGCGGCGTCTGGCTGGCGGTGATTCTCGGCGCCGGAGCAATGACGTGGCTGCTGTCAGCCCGTCGGTGGCGGTATCTGGTGTTGCTGCCCGTCGCCATCGGACTTCTCTGGCTGCTGGATATCCGTTTTTTCGAACTACCCCTCGTCGGCGGTGTGGGTATTAAAGAAGGCACTTTGCACGCCGCCTTCCTCGGCTCCCATCGACTGGAGTGGCACAACGTTCTGGGCGACTACTGGCAGAATTTCTTCCGTGGCGGCAGTTGGCACCTGCTCTGGCCGCTGTTGATTCTTGTCGTCTTTGCGCGCTCTGGCGCCCAGGATATAAGAGAGCGCACAGTAACCCTGGCATTCCTCTTCCTGGTGGTCGCATCCCAGGCGATTATCTTCGGAGCAACCAGTCAGGGACGCTGGGCCGAAGACTGGACCGCTATAAATCGCATTCCGCTGCACCTGGCGCCCGCACTCGTGTTCTGCCTGGCGCTGGCTGTGCCAGCAGAAAGGCAGGCTGCGTCCGGACGTCGGCCACTGTTCCTGCTTACAGCGTCCGCAGGCGTCGCGGCACTCTTCGTCACTGGCGCTGCAGCGGTGATCTACCTGGGCGCCGGATTTGTGAATGAGTCCGGCGCTCAGACGACAATCAAAGCCGCAAACCATCGTCTTGTGATGGGCCGGGGTGAGCTGAAAGCCGGACCGCGACATATCACACGCTTTGATAACAATGTGGCGCTCGTCAGCAGTGGACCGATCAGCGTCAACGCTGCAGAGGTCTCGCTCGCGTCTATCCACACGAGCGGAGACAATCGCAATGGTCAGAACTTTTTCTGGCGCAGGGCGAGCGACCCGGAAGATCTGAAAATGCTGCAATCCGAGGGCCGGGGCACCACCTATCTCAGATTACGCGACAACCCGGACTGGTCAGGCACCATTACCGAGATCGGCCTGGTGTTCTACGATGACGGTGGCTCACTCACCGTGGGCGATATGTCCGTGATGCCCGATTCACTCGCATCACGCCTGCGTCAGGCGGTGACACAGTGGGGTCAGATGACTCCCTGGTCGCAGAAGTCGACGCATTGGCTGCCGGCGGGCGCCCATAGAGCGCTGCTCTCGCTGCCATTGCTTCTGACGGCATGGCTCCTCATCACGATAGCACTGATCGTTTTTGCAGCGCGTAAATCACCGAAAAACCATGCCCGCAGCGCAGCAATAGCCGCCTGCATCGTAGCGTGGCTGGTTCTTGATCTACGCTGGATGCTTAATCAGGGTGTGAACACGCTGGACACCGTCGCCGAGCATTCACCTGGCAGTAGCGAACCACTCCGGTTTGGCGGTGATAAAGAAATAAGGCGCGCGGTGCAGGAGGCCACCAGCCGGGCAGCTATGGACAACGCCACCCTGCTGATTACCGCGGATGACGAGCGAATGCGGTATCAGATGTTGCGAGCGAAGTATCATGCTTTGCCGACACCGGTATATGTGCATGAGCGGGCCCGCAGCAGGCTGCCTGCAATCGTCGGAAGTCTGGATGTATTGGTGTTGAAACAGCCCTACCGCGACCCGGCAGCCCCCGCCACACGCGCCGCGGAATGGCAGCAGTTTCTGGCGGGGAACAGCGCCACTAACGAAAGCGATTGGGAGGTCGCGTGGGAGGGCAATGAAGGTTTTTTCTTGCGTCACGCACCGGTCGCGGGCGAGAGGGTCCCGTCCCGCCTGCAACAATGAAAACCGAGACCAATCAGCCTGCAGACGCAACACCACTGCGCGTGCTGCACATTGGAAAGTATTTCCCACCCTTTCGTGGCGGCATGGAAACGTACCTGCGCGATCTGATGCATGCCATGACGCGGACGCAGGTGACGAGCGACGCTCTGGTCCACGATCACGAGCCGCACCTTCGCGCCCGTGTATCGCGACTTGATACGCCCATCGGTGAGCTCACCATTGTACGCGCCGCGCGCTGGATGAACCTGAGCTTTGCACCCATCAGCCCGGGATTCCCTTTTTTGCTCACTCGGATGATTAAAAGGCAACAGCCAGACATCCTGCATTTTCATTTACCGAATGCCTCGGCATTCTGGGCCCTGCTGCTGCCACAGGCCCGACGCCTGCCCTGGGTGGTGCACTGGCACTCGGATGTGCCAGATACTCTCTTTTCATCAAAGGTGTGGCTGCGCCCACTTGCCAGGCTCTACCGAGCCATGGAAACAGCGATGCTGAGAAGGTCCGCACGCATCATCGCCACGTCGCCCCCCTACCTTCAAAGTAGCGACACGCTCTCGACATTTCAGGATAAGTGCACGGTCATTCCCCTGGGCATTCCCCCACCCCACAGGGAAGTTGACGACACCGACGGCGACAGCCCCGGGGCAGCCGCAAACCCTCGTCTCAAGGTGCTCGCTGTCGGTCGACTCAGCTATTACAAGGGATTCGACGTACTGCTCGAGGCCCTTAGCCGTGTACAATGCGCGCAAGTGCAGCTCGTGGGAAGCGGCGAACGTCATGACGACTTGCAACGCCAGGCAGCAGCGCTCTCCCTTGGTGACCTGGTCACGTTCAGGGGTTCACTCTCAGACGAGGACCTCGAGACAGCGTGGGCATGGTGCGATTGTTTGTGCCTTCCCTCCATCGAGCGCTCGGAGGCCTTCGGGGTCGTTCTGCTTGAAGCAATGGCCCGAGGCAAACCCTGTCTTGTGGCAGATGTAAAAGGATCAGGAATGGGATGGCTGGTGGAGCATGGCGTGACGGGGCTGACGTTCAGACCCGGGGATGCGCAGGCGCTTGCCGATACGCTGCAGTCTGCCAGCGCTGATCCATCAGGTCTCGAACGAATGGGCCTCGCGGGTCAGGAGAAGTTCAGGGAACAGCTGGACATTGCCATCTCCAGCCGCCAGGTACGGCAGCTGTATGACCAGGTGCTGGCACATGACTGATGTTGTCCAAACGTCTGTAGAGCAGGCGGCAAGCCACAAGATTGCGATCGTAATCCCGGCCTTTAATGAAGGCGATGTCATTGCGAACGTCATCAGGGACATTCGATCAGTCTGTTCCTATGACATTTTTCTTGTTGACGATTCCAGCACCGACAACACGATAGAAGCAGCGGAAAGTGCGGGCGCGATTGTGGTACCCCTGGCGTCACAGCTGGGCGCCTGGGGCGCCACACAGACAGGACTTCGCTACGCCTTGCGCAACGGCGTTGACACCGTCATCAGCATGGATGCGGATGGTCAACACGAAGCCCAATCTATTCCGGGCCTGCTGGAACCCGTATTGAACGACCGTGCCGACGTTGTGATAGGCGCCTGCCCGCAACGGGGATCACTGATGCGCAAGATTGCGTGGCGTCTTATGAAGCAGGCATCCGGCCTGCGGCTGGAGGACATCACCTCCGGGTTTCGGGTTTATAACTATCGGGCAATAAAGGAACTTGCCAGCTGGCGTGCAACGCTGCTGGATTATCAGGACGTTGGCGTACTTATGCTTCTGCAGTCCAAGGGCTTACGCATACTCGACAAACCGGTTCCGATGCTGCCCAGGTGCAATGGCAAGTCGCGTATTTTTCATTCCTGGCTAATTGTCGGCTATTACATGAGCCAGACGCTGATACTTGGGGTTTCAAAGCGCAGGATAAAGTCGAATCAACATCCAGTGACGGCGAGTAGTCTGCCATGATCACATTTGTCAGTGGTGGAATTGGACTCTTCGTGGCAGCTGCGATACTTGTTCTCATGCGCAAGGATAAGCTTCACGCGGGGCATGGCCTAAGC
>JBHEPQ010000115.1:0-13111 GCA_046260215.1 Chromatocurvus sp. | reverse complement strand
CGGCGTTTGTCCGCGAACTGCACGCGCGGCACAAAAAGACGCTGGGGATATGTTTCGGTCACCAGATGATCGCGCACGCCCTGGGCGGCAAAGTACGCCGCTCATTGCTGGGCTGGGGCGTGGGTCTGCATCGCCACCGGTTCTACGGCAGGCCGGACTGGCTTGACGCTGGCGATGCCGAGTTCAGGATTCTCGTCAGTCACCAGGACCAGGTCGACGACGTGGCGCCCGGCACGGAGCTGCTCGCGGGCAGCGATTTCTGCAAGCACGCCGTGTGTCAGATCGGCGATCATATCCTGACGTTCCAGGGTCATCCGGAGTTCGTGCCCGACTACGCGCGCGAACTCATGCAGTACCGGCGCGAAGCGATTGGTGAAGAGGTTTATCGCGCGGGGATGGACTCACTGGCTGAAAATCCGGAAACGGAGCGTATCGGTCGCTGGATGCTGGCCTTCCTGCGTCGATAGCAGGGCTCTGCCAATCCATCACCCGAGCCATCACCCGAGCTGATGTATGCCACGCCGCAGGAGATAGCCAGGCCGTGCCAGCGCCGGAATCCCGAGATGTGCCAGTGCACCCAGGTAGCGTTGCTGTCCGCGGAGAAATCCCGCGGGGGACAGCAGCTTATCCTGACGTGCCATCTGCAGCTGGAAAATGCCCTCCTTGGCCGCCGCCAGGCCCGGTCCGGCAAACACGCGCTCACCTACCTGCAGGAATGTGTCGATATCGCCAAAGGCGATCAGCTTGACATCCGGTGGCGGACGCAGGGCGCGCATCGGGCGATCTGACAGCCAGCGTTCCAGGTTATCCGCGGCACAATCACCCATGGCCATAGCGTGATACGACTGCTTGGCCAGCGCGCGTGGCATGCCGGCGGCATCCCCTGCGATGAACACATTGGGCGCAGAGTCGCTCTGCAGGCAGTCATTCACCGGTGCCCAGGAACGCCGATCCGGCGCCAGCCCGGAGTCGAACAGCAGCGGTGCCGGTGCCGCGCCCGCCGTCCACAGGGTCAGATCGCTGCGCAGGATGCTGCCATCTGTCAGTGTAACCCGGGTCCTGCTGACGCGAGCGACGGGAACACCGAAATGAAAACTTACCGGCAGACCGCTGCAGTGCTCACGTACCTCGGCATCGATGCAGGCTGGTGAGCCGGGCAGGAGCTGGCCTGCGGCTTCCACCAGGTGAATGTTTATCGCCGGGTTACGACGATAGCGGCGCAGAATCTCGCCCAGGCACTCGACGCCTTCAAAGCCACCCCCGATGATCACGACGTTTGCGGGCCTGTCGCGCTGTTCCAGCTTTGCAAGCCCGGCGCCGATCGCCTCGCATTCCTCGACGCTCTTGAAAGGTAGAGTATGCGCCTTCACGCCCGGAATGCCGAAATCGGTGTTTACGCCGCCGCAGGCAACCACGCAGGCATCATAAGGCAGGTGCTCGCCACTGCCGAGTTCCAGCTGTCCGGTGGAGACATCCAGTCGTTTGACTGCCTCTGGCCGCCAGCGGTGCCCGGCGCGCGCGATCAGCGACTCGCGTGACAGGCGAAGGTGAGGCGGCGCCTTGACGCCGGAGACCAGCTCATGGATGTTGGGCAGGAATTCGAAGGCCGGCTGGGGATCCAGGAGTGTGACCGAGTGCCTGCTGGACAGGCGCCTGGCGGCGGCGATGCCCGCAAAGTTGGCGCCGATGATCGCGACCCGTGCCCGGGTATTGCTCATTCCGCAGTCTCCCCGACCTGCGACGTCGCCGTGTCTCCGAACCACGCCTGTAACCTGGCAGAGGCGCGCTGACGCACCGCGTCATCGATACTCGTGCTGACCGTGGCAATGGCAAAAGCCAGAACGCCCAGATCGTCAACGTAACCGACGCCGGGTGTGATATCGAGTATGGCGTCGACCGGTGTAATGAAATAGCCCAGCGCGCCGATGATGGTCGCCTTGGCCCAGGCCGGTGTCTGCTCCTGCTGCAGCGCGTAGTACAGCAGCAGGGCTTTCTCGACCACATCGCGTCCGGCGGTGAGCGTATGCCGCGATAGCTTGTCGCGCAGTCGCTCTTCCGAGTAGGCATCGGCGTAGGCCTTGTCACTGGCATGATCCCTTTCCTGCTGCTTGGGTATTTCCCTGATCTGCGTGGTCATGTCATTTGCTTCCTTCTACTTCTACCAGGCCCCGGTGTTGGACATACTCGCCCAGGGCTCCCTCGGCTCGAGACTGGCGCCCGCCTGCAGCAGTTCCACCGAGATACCATCGGGTGAGCGGATAAACGCCATGTGGCCGTCACGTGGCGGACGGTTGATAGTCACGCCGGCGTCCATCAACGACTGGCACAGGGCATAGATGTCATCCACGCGGTAAGCCAGATGGCCGAAGTTGCGTCCGCCGTCGTATTCCTCCGGGTCCCAGTTCCAGGTGATCTCCAGTTCCGGGCTGCTTTCGGCGTGCGCCCGCTCGACATCACCCGGCGCCGCCAGATAGACCAGTGTGAAGCGTCCTTTCTCACTCTCGTGGCGGTTGACTTCGGTCAGGCCGAGTTTGTTGCAGTAGAAATCGAGGCTGTCGTCGAGATTGCTGGCTCGCACCATTGTGTGCAGGTATTTCATGTTGTCTCCTTTCAATACTTCAGGCAACAACGGTAGGCGTCGTCCGGGTTCTGCGCAAGTATCTGTTATTCTCGAGTTGACAGCCGCCTGCACTGCACAAAGTTCAGCCGCCTGCGCCCCACAATAGCCGGTCAACATAGCGGCGCACGGCTTCATGGCCGGGAGTACCCGCCGTGGTGAAGGCGAAGGCCGTCTGGTAAACGTTATCATCACGGCTCGAATGCAGCGCCCGGGCATACAGGTCGCTGGACTCATCGGCGGTGAGGTCAGGGGTGACCGTGAAACTTATTTCGCTCAGCGAGGGGAGATCAAGTGGCAGTCGCGTGAGCATGCCATCGTAGCCCAGGTTCGTGATGCTGCCGCGGTAGGGCTGATCCATGATCTGTTTGTCCTGCACGCGGTAGAAACGCAGGGGCAGCTGCACTGGTACTCGCGGCGAGGCCCGCATCTCCACTCGCGGTACGATCAGCTCGCGTGGCGCAGTGACAGCCGTCATTTCGTAAAGCGTCACCGGGCCGCTTCGTCCTTTGACGCGCAGCTGCCGGATGGCCCCGGTTTCGATCCAGTCACGCGCGGCGCGGTAGCTGTTTTCACTGAGCAAGACCTGTCCGCGCAGGCTGAACGACTCCACCCGGCTTGCAAAATTGACCTCATCACCAATGGCGGTGTATTCGCTGTGCTGGCGTGGACCAAAGCTGCCGACCATGACCTCCCCGGTGTTGATGCCGATGCCGGCGTGTATTTCCGGCATCCCGCGGGCAATGTTGCCGGCGTTGAGGTTGAGCATCGCCTGTTGCATGCGAGCGGCGCAGGCCAGCGCCCTTTGCAGGTGGTCTTCATGCGTTTGTGGCGCACCGAACAGTGCCATCACGCCATCGCCCAGAAATTTGTCGACAAAACCGCCGTGTTCGTGCACCAGAGAGGTCATGCGTTCGAAAAAAGGCTTGAGTATCGCCAACAGTAACGGCGGGTCACAGCTATCGGCCAGCACCGAGAATCCACGCAGGTCAATGATCAACACCGTGATAAGCCGTGGCTCGGGCTGCGCTATCGGGGGTGCCGGATCGAGCAGGTCATAGGCCAGCTGAGTAAGGGAGGCACGTTCCCGCTGCGCGACTGAATCGCCGATACGCTCGGCGATGCCCGCCATGAAGGCCTCGACGCGCGGCGTGTGATCGGCATTGTCCATGATCAATGACACCATCCCTGGCTGCTGCGCCCAGGCAATTGCCGGGGCCAATTGCGCAGACAGCATCGTAGCGACGCAGCCTCTCCGGTACAATGCCGCGTTTCCCCTGGAGTCGCTTTTTTCATGTGGTTCAAGAACCTTCGCGCCTATCGCCTGACGCAACCTTTTACTCTGACTGCAGAGCAGCTGGATGAGCAGCTGGCGGCCTATTCTTTCACACCCTGCGCGCCATCCCAGGCGCTGTCGACCGGCTGGACTGCTCCCCTCGGTGACGACGGCGCGCCACTGGTGCACAGCGCCAGCGGACGCATTCTGCTGCGTCTGCGTCGTGAGGAAAAACTGTTGCCTTCCACCGTGGTGCGCGAGCACCTCGAGGAGCGTATCGACGCCATCGAATCTGCGCAGGGACGCAAGGTTTATCGCAAGGAGCGCCTGACCCTTAAGGATGAAATCATCCAGGACTGCCTGCCCCGGGCGTTCTCACGCACAACCTTCCTGCATGCCTACATCGATCCCGCCGCCGGCTGGGTGATGGTGGATGCGGCGAGTGCCGCTCGCGCCGAGGAACTGCTCAACCTGCTGCGCGAGTCCATCGGCACGTTCCCGGTGCTGCTGCCGCAGGTGAACGAGGCGCCGCTCGCCACCATGACCCACTGGCTGGTGCACAACAACCTGCCCGAGGCTTTCGCTGCCGCCGGCGAGTGCGAGCTGCGGGAGCCCGGCGATGACGGCGGGGTCGTGCGCGTGCGCGGTGTCGACCTGTTCAGCGAGGAGGTGGAAAGCCATCTGCAGGCGGGCCGTCAGGTGGTCAGGATTGCCCTGGACTGGGACGAGCGGGTGTCCTTCGTGCTGACGGAGGATCTGTGTCTGCGCCGGCTGCGATTTGCCGATGAGCTGATCAAGGAGAACGACGACCTGCCGGATGACGACGCCCTGGCACGCCTGGATGCGGATTTCGTGCTCATGTCCGAGGCGCTTGGCGAACTGTATGCCGAGGTCATGCGCGTGTTCGGCGGCGTGGCCGAGGGATGATCAAAGGCAGCTATTGATGCGCCCGGATACCGACTGATGCGCCCGGATACCGACGACTACCGGCAGCTGTTCCTCGACGACGTGCCACTGATGGATACGCGCGCGCCCACCGAGTTTGCCCGGGGCACCTTTCCTGCGGCGCACAGCCTGCCGCTGATGACGGACGATGAGCGCGCCCGGGTCGGAACCTGCTATAAGCAGGAAGGGCAGGCTGCGGCGATTGCCCTGGGCCACTCTTTGGTGCAGGGCAGCGTGAAGGCGCGCAGACTGGCGGCGTGGATGGCGTTTGCCGAGGCGCACCCCGGGGGCTATCTGTACTGTTTCCGCGGTGGGCTGCGCTCGCAGATCGTTCAGCAGTGGATGGCCGAAGCGGGCGTTCACTATCCCCGGATACGCGGTGGTTACAAGGCCATGCGCCAGTACCTGCTCACGGAGCTGGAGCGCTGCGTCGCCGCCGCCCGTTTTGTGCTGGTGTCGGGAAGGACCGGCAGCGGCAAGACCCGGGTGATTCAGGCGCTGTCGCGATCCGTGGATCTCGAAGGCCTGGCAAACCACCGCGGTTCTACCTTCGGCGCGCTGCTGTCGCCCCAGCCCAGCCAGATCGACTTTGAAAACCGGCTTGCCATCACCCTGATGAAGCGCCTGGCGGGCGGCGACGATCTGGTCATTCTGGAGGATGAGGGCAAGCTGATCGGGCGCCTCGCGCTGCCCCGCTGCCTGCTCGAGCGGATGCAGGATGCCCCGCGGTATGAGCTCGAGATCCCCCTCGGGGAGCGGGCCACGGTTGTAGTCGAGGACTATGTTGTCGATCTGGGCCAGCGGTATCGCGACGCCTACGGTGAAGACGGGCCAGGGCATCATCGCGAGCGCCTGCAAGCGGATCTGGCGCGGGCGCGGAAGCGACTCGGGGGAGAACGCTACCGGGCGGTGAGCTCACTGATGGACGCTGCATTCGAACAGCAGCAGGCCACGGGCGCCCTGGACGGACATCACGCATGGATTACTCTACTCTTACGCGATTACTATGATCCGATGTACGACTACCAGATGCGTCAGCGTGCCGGTCAGCGCCTGATGACGGGGGATCGCGAGGAGGTGATTCTTGCGCTTACCCGGACCCCGCGAACGCAGACAACGCCTCACCGCTGAGACGATACCCCACCCATTCACTCTGTGGGCTTGCGCCGAAGGATTCGTAGAAATCGATGGCCGGGCGGTTCCAGTCCAGCACATTCCATTCGAAGCGGCCGCAGCCGCTGGCTACCGCCAGTTTTGCCAGGTGTTGCAGCAGCGCCCTGCCAAGACCCCGCCCGCGCTGGGCATCAGAAACATACAGGTCTTCCAGGAACAGGCCGTGCCGCCCCAGCCACGTGGAATAGTTGAAAAACCAGACAGCAAACCCCGACGCCACTCCACCCAGCTCGCCAATGCTGCAGTGCACGCGAGGGCGGTTGCAGAAAAGCGTGGCGCGCAATCGCTCCGGCGTCGCCTCAACGGCATCGAGGGCGCCCTCGTACTCGGCCAGCTCACGGATGAACTGCATGATGATGTCGATATCGTCCTCTGTGGCGGGTCGGATGTTGGTGGCGCTCATGGGGTGTCGTCCGTCGGCTCAGGGTTCGCAGGGAGCGAAGCGTGAGGCAGACGGAGACTGATGTACAGCTTGTCTCCGTGCCTGTCATGCTTCAGCATGCAGTGGTAACTCAATAAAAAAGGAGAACGTGAGCATGAGCCGATTGACCAAGCTTGCCGTGGAAACCTGGGACCCGGAGCTACGCGACATGGTGCAGGCGGATAGCGCCACCGAGCTGGAGCGGGGCATCACGCGCATGCTGGCCCACGCGCCGGAGATGGCGAAAGGGGCGCTGGGCTTCGGTGCTGCGGTGACTCTGAACCGGACCCTCCCCGAGCGCCTGATCGAGCTGGTGCGCCTGCGCGTGGCTTTTCATAACCAGTGTCGCAGCTGCATGGCGATCCGTTATGCCAGCGCCGCCGACGCCGTTGACGAGAACCTCATCTGTTCGCTGGAGTCACCGCAGGAGGCCGACGACCTGTCGCCGGAGGAAAAGGCCGCCATCGACTTTGCGGAACGCTTTGCAACGGATCACCTGTCCATCACCGAGCAGCGTTTCGATACGCTGCGTGAACATTTCAACGAGCCCGAGATCGTCGAACTGCTCCTACACTGTGCGCTGTATGTGGGCATGGGACGACTGGCTGCTGTTCTGGATATGACCGAAGAGCTGCCGGACGGTTTTCGCGCACCATTTGGGGAAAGGGTCAGCCCCTCGGCGGACGAGCCGATTGCAGTGCGGTAACAGAGTGCGTGATCAGCGCGGCGGCCGTCATCTGCAGAATTCGCGTGGTCTTTATCTCCATTTGATCGTCCGATTCTGTCCGGCCCGTATGGACAGAGTATCAAAGCGGCTTTAAGGCGTTGATTGGGGGCCCCGGCATCGTGACAGGCGCAACGGCGGCAGAGGTGATCTGGCTAGGTTTTCTCGGCAGCCTGCTGGCGGGGTTGGGGACCGGCGTGGGCGCCCTTGGCGTCTTTTTCATCCGTCGCATGTCGGACTGGCTGGAGGATATGATGCTGAGTTTTGCTGCCGGTATCATGCTGGCAGCGACGTTCTTTTCTCTCCTGCTGCCGGCGATCGATTACGGCGATGCATACTTCAACGGGCGGGTGCTGGCGGTCTCCGTGGTAACCTGCGGTCTTTTGCTCGGCGCTGTTGTCCTGCAGCTTATCCATCGTTATGCGCCGCACGAGCACTTCGTTTCCGGGCGTGAGGGGCCTGAAAAGGCGGTCGTGGCGCGTATCTGGTTGTTCATCATCGCCATTACGCTGCACAATTTTCCGGAGGGCATGGCCGTAGGCGTGGGCTTTGCCGATGGCAATACCGCCAACGGCATCAGCCTCGCCACCGGTATCGGCTTACAGAATATTCCCGAAGGTCTTGCCGTGGCGGTGTCGTTGCTGGCTGCGGGCTATACGAGGCTACAGTCCTTTCTGGTCGCCTTTTTCACAGGCCTGGCCGAGCCCCTGGGTGGCCTCTTCGGCAGCGCGGCCGTATCGCTGGCAGCACCCCTTATGCCCTGGACCCTGGGTTTTGCGGCAGGCGCGATGCTGTTCATCATCAGCGATGAGATCATCCCGGAAACTCACCGCGGTGGATTTCAGACGGTAGCAACCTTCTCTCTTATGGTAGGCTTCGCGGTAATGATGTTCCTCGATGCAACGTTAGGATAACGTCAGGACAGTAGACACGACCGTTGCAGCGGTAGCATTCTGACAATTTCAGGTTTTAAGAGGACTTGCCGTGACTAAAACTGCGACTGAAGAGCGCATCAAGCGTCTCAAGCATCATCTCAAACAGGAAAATCCGGCGCTATCCCAGGCGGTAGAGTATTTCCAGGAGCTGGACGGCATTGCGCGCAGGATCGGCTTTCTCGGCAATGACGAATCCTACGCGACACAGATTTCCTGGTGGCCGGTAGTGGCAGTGCTGGGAACGTTTTCCGCGGGTAAGTCGACGTTTCTCAACGAGTACCTCGGGGTCGAACTTCAGCGCACCGGTAACCAGGCGATTGACGACAAGTTCACCGTGATCTGCCATGGGGACAGCGATGAGCCCCGTCAGTTGCCCGGCCTGGCGCTGGATGCAGACCCACGTTTCCCCTTCTACCAGATCAGCGAGCAGGTTGAGGAGGCCACGAAGGGTGAGGGCAAACGTATCGATTCCTTCCTGCAGCTCAAGACCTGCCGATCGGAGACCCTGCGCGGCAAGATACTCATCGACTCTCCCGGTTTCGATGCTGACGAACAGCGCAGCTCCACACTGCTCATCACGGATCACATCATCGGCCTGTCTGATCTTGTGCTGGTGTTCTTTGATGCGAGGCACCCCGAGCCCGGCGCCATGGTGGACACGCTAAAGCACCTGGTGGCCAACACGATCGACCGCTCCGACAGCGACAAGTTTCTCTATATCCTCAACCAGATCGACAACACCGCCCGCGAGGACAACCCGGAGGAGGTCGTCGCCGCGTGGCAGCGGGCACTTGCCCAGTCCGGCCTCACCGCCGGTCGCTTCTACCGTACCTATTCCGAGAGTGCGGTGGTGCCCATCGAGGACGAACAGAAGCGCATGCGCATGGAAGCCAAGCGTGACGAGGACCTCGGCGAGATTCGCCGCCGCATTGAGCAGCTGAACATAGAGCGCGCCTACCGGGTTACCGGCATGCTGGAACACACGGGCAAACACCTGCGCGATGTTCTGATTCCGCGTCTGGTGGAGGCGCGGGATATGTGGATGTCCCGCAGTCTGTGGACCAACGCTATCGTCTTTGGTCTGGCCATCGGCCTGTTTCTCTATACAAGCATCACCGGCGATGCCTGGGATGGCTTCGTCTTTCGTCCGCTGGCAGAGCTCGACACCCTGTTCCAGCTGCTGGCAGGGCTCGGTGTGGCCGTCGTCGTTCTGTTTGTCTACTCCCGTCTGCGCCGCATTGCCGGGCAGAGTGTTCTGCGCCATCTGCGGCGCGACGACAGCCTCGGATCGGATCAGCCGCAGCTGATTCGGGCGTTCGAGACACAGCTGGGCGCAGTTATGTCGCCCTTGCTGCCGGGCAAGCTACGGGGCTGGTCCGCAAGGGTACGGAAAAAGCTCGACAGGCTGATTGGTGAGACTGACAGGATGGTGCAGTCCCTGAACGATGAGTATACGCAGCCTTCGGGTGTCGAAGGAGGCAAGAAAGCCTGAAATGAGCGCTGACCCACAGGCCGTGGTCGACGCAAACTGGCTGCAAGCGCGTCTGGGCTCGCCGGGCCTGACTGTCCTGGACGCTTCCTGGTATCTGCCTGCTGACGATCGCGACTGTCGGGCCGAGTTCGAGGCGTCGCACATACCGGGCGCGGTGTTTTTCGATATCGACACGCTGGCGGACGGCGACAGCGACCTGCCGCACATGCTTCCTCCGCCGGACGAGTTTGCGGCCGCAATGCGCGGTCTGGGCATCAACACGGATGACCATGTCGTGATATACGACAGCGCCGGGATGTTCTCCTCGCCCCGGGGTTGGTGGATGCTGCGGGTGTTCGGGCATCGACGCGTCTCTGTGCTCGATGGCGGTCTGCCCGCCTGGCGTGTCGCGGGTGGCACAACGGTGAGTGCCGCGGACGAGCGGGGAACGCATCAACGTGGCGGTGACTTTACAGCCAGTGCCCCCGACCCTGCCCTGCTGCGCTCACTCGAGCAGGTTCGCGAGGCCATCGGCACTGGCGCCGAGCAGATACTGGATGCGCGCTCGGCGCCGCGCTTTCGCGGTGAAGTGCCGGAGTCGCGACCCGGACTACGCGCCGGGCATATGCCCGGGGCCCTCAACCTGCACTACGCGCAGGTGCTTGACCCGGATACAAAAACGCTGCTGTCACCGAATACCCTGAAAGAACAGTTTCTCGCCGCCGGGCTCGATCTGCAGCGTCCGGTGATCACCAGCTGCGGCAGCGGCATCTCCGCCTGTGTGCTGTCGCTTGCGCTGGCCCACGCCACGGGGCTGGATGCTCCGGTGTATGATGGGTCCTGGGCGGAGTGGGGCCGCGAAAAAATCTGCGATTGAAACCCGACAGATCACCTCAAACCCCGACGCTGCTTATGAAAACGAAGTCCTGGTATACCGGTGCCAATATCGAGGGCAAGCCACTCCGGCTGCTGTCCTATATTGGCGGTGTGGGCACCTACAAGGTTATCCGTGACGAGATCGCAGAAAGCGGATACGCGGGCTTTGCGCTTCAGTAATGTCCTGATCCAGGTATTTTCTCAGGTGCGTGACAGAAGACGCACCGGTGCTACGGTGGCTCTTTTTACTCGGTGGGGTTCTCAGGGTGCGGTTGCGACTGATCTTTTTGCGCTTATACCATGAAGACAGTTGAAGCAGCCTGCGTATCGAATTTTAGACGGCCGATCGGGACCGCTTGGAAGCCCTTTGGCGCTACCGCGGCAGGATTATGAAGGAGACGACGATGGCCAGATCACAAAGCGTAGAGCCCTACGGCAGCTGGCCGTCACCCATCACCGCCGAATCCCTGGTCGAGGGCAGCCGCGGGCTGGGCGCCCCGCACAGGGATGGCGACGATCTGTACTGGCTGGAGTCGCGGCCAGCGCAGGGTGGGCGCATGACGATCGTGCGCTGGCGCGAAGGCGGTGAGCCGGAAGAACTGCTACCGGAGCCCTTCAACGCGCGCAGTCGCGTGCAGGAATACGGTGGCGGCAGTCTGCTGGTTGCCGGCGGGCGGCTGTGGTTCAGCAATTACGCCGATCAGCGTCTGTACCGCTTCACGCCGGGGGAAGAGCCCGTTGCGGTCACACCGGAGGCCGAACTTCGCTTCGCGGGTTGTCGCCTGGACGCCCCGAGGGACCGGCTGATCTGCATCCGCGAGGACCACCGCGGCGGCGGCGAGTCGGTAAACAGCCTGGTCGCCCTGCCGCTGGATGAGGTGAGCGAGGGCCAGGTGCTGTTTTCGGGGACGGACTTCGTGTCCGCGCCGCGGCTGTCGCCGGATTTCAGCCGCATCGCCTTCACCACATGGATGCACCCCAGCATGCCCTGGGACAATACCCGCCTGCACAGCGCGGGTTTCGATGCCGATGGCCTGCTGGACGGACTGGTCACACATAACCCGGACGGCGAGGAATCCGTGATCGATCCCCAGTGGCGCGGCGATAACCAGCTGTTTGCCCTTTCGGACCGCGACAACTGGTGGCGTCCCTACAGGGTGGAGGACGACATCTTCACGGCGGTGCCGACCGGCCTCGTGGAGAGGGAGATCGGTGGTCCGGACTGGTCTATCGACAGTCATTACTTCCATTTCCTGGCATCCGGTGAGCTGCTGGTCATCGCCCGGCGCGGCAGTGTGGAGACCCTGCACGTGCTGGACGGCGAGGGCGGTCAGCGACAGATCGACACGGGAGCGGTGTCCTACAGTTCCCTGGCTATCGACGGCGACCGTCTTTATGTCACGGCGGGTTTTGCCGAACAGCCCAGCGCGCTGATCGCGATCGATCAGCAGGGGATCGGTCAGCAGGGCGAGAAACTTGCGGTGCTGCGCCGCTCGAAAGATCAGAGCCTGGACCGCGACTGGGTACCGGGGTATGAGCAGGTCAGCTTTCCCGTGGCGGATGGCGCGGTCGCGCATGGGGTCTACCTGGCGCCGCATAATCCAGGTGTCGAGGGACCACAGGGCGAGGCGCCGCCGCTGATCGTCAGCGTGCACGGTGGACCAACCGCGTCCGCCGGGGTCAGCTACAATCCGCGGCACTACTACTGGACGAGTCGCGGTTTCGCCGTTCTCGACCTCAACTATCGCGGCAGCACGGGCTTCGGGCGCGACTATCGCCAGGCCCTGTACGGTAACTGGGGCATTGCCGATGTGCAGGACGCCGTCGCTGGCGCAGGCTGGCTGGCGCAGCAGGGGCTCGCGGACCCGGATCGGCTGATTATCCGCGGGGGCAGCGCCGGCGGCTACACCACGCTGGCGGCGCATGCCTTCCATGCTACCTTTGCTGCGGGTGCGTCCTACTATGGCGTCTCGGACATCGAGGCCCTGGCCAGGGAAACGCACAAGTTCGAGTCGCGGTATCTGGATCAGCTTATCGGCCCCTACCCCGAGCGGCGCGATCTTTACGTCGAGCGTTCGCCGATCCATCACCTCGAGGGCTTCACGGCGCCGCTGATTCTGCTGCAGGGCCTGGATGACCCGATTGTGCCCCCGAATCAGTCCGAGGCAATCTACAGGGCCCTCAAGGAAGGCGGTATTCCGACTGCCTATATCGCCTATGAGGGTGAGTCGCACGGCTTTCGCAGGGCCGAGAACCAGATCGCTTCTCTCCAGGCTGAACTGTATTTTTACGGGCGAGTTCTGGGCTTTAAGCCGGCGGATGACCTGCCGGCGATAGGGATCGACAACCTCGACGCACCCACGATGCAATGAGCTGTGTTGAACCGCGGGAATTGCACGACACAATATGACAACATATGATGCCGATATAATTAATCATGCGGGATGCCGGCATGAGAACAATTGTTGACCTGCCCGAAGAACAGATTGAAGTGCTCAAGCAGTTGAGCGGGCAAGCCCGTCTGTCGCGCGCCGAGCTCGCGACCGGGACTTTCCCCTGACCGACTGAAAAAGGAAGCCTCGCCATGCCCACGCTCATTTACTGCAAGGACGCCACTGGCGCCGCGGAACTGCGCAAGACACATATGGCCGCACACCTGGAATACATAGAGAC
>JBHEPQ010000087.1:0-12545 GCA_046260215.1 Chromatocurvus sp. | reverse complement strand
CTGGCCGCAGACGGTCCGCGGGAACGGGGGGATGCGCGCGAGGCGCCTGACATTTTGCGATGCGGGTATTTAATCCGCCTCAGATTGGGCTTGCATCCCTATAGCGACGCGCAGCGAATGCGCCGTCGAAGTGCGGAAGTGAGGTCAGGTGGGGGTGGGGCGGTGGGGCGCCCGATCAGGTCGCGGGTTGCGGCGGGGACGATGGCGGGGGTTTCCGCGAGCACTGTTCGAGTCCCGCCAATCGCGCAGCGATTGCGGTCGAGTTGCGCAGCGGCCGCTGCCGTGCACACCGCTGCGACCGGCGAGCCACACCCGCCCTGCAGCCGGCCCACGTCATGCGGGGCGCCCGGACCGCGCTACGGAGCGCGACGATCGGAATCCGAAGTACCCAACCACTTACCGCGCAGCCCCGTTTTCGCTAGAATGGAGCGTCTATCACACCAGACAGTTGCCAAGCAGCAAGGATTCAGCGCATGTTCCATCGCGATATGACCATCGAAGGCTTTGACGACGAGATTTTTGCTTCCATCCAGGCCGAGGAGCGCCGGCAGGAAGAGCATATCGAGCTGATCGCGTCAGAAAACTACGCCAGCCCGCGGGTCATGCAGGCCCAGGGATCCGTTCTGACCAACAAGTACGCCGAGGGCTATCCGGGCAAGCGCTACTACGGTGGCTGTGAGTATGTTGACGTGGCTGAAGAGCTGGCGGTTGCCCGCGCCAAAACCCTGTTTGGCGCCGACTACGCGAATGTGCAGCCGCACTCCGGCTCCCAGGCCAATGCCGCGGTATTTCAGGCCCTGCTCAAGCCCGGCGATACCATCCTCGGCATGAGCCTTGCGGATGGCGGCCACCTCACCCACGGCGCGAAGCCGAACTTCTCGGGCAAGACCTACAGTGCAGTGCAGTACGGTCTGGATCTCGCCACGGGAGAGGTGGACTACGCGCAGGTTGAGGCGCTGGCGAAAGAGCACCAGCCGAAAATGATCATTGCGGGCTTTTCAGCCTACAGCCGTGTCATGGACTGGGCGCGTTTTCGCAGCATTGCCGACAGCGTCGGTGCCTGGCTGCTGGTGGACATGGCGCATGTCGCCGGCCTCGTGGCAGCTGGCGTATACCCCAACCCGGTCCCCCACGCGCATGTGGTGACATCCACCACGCACAAGACCCTGCGCGGGCCCCGCGGCGGCATCATCCTCGCCCAATCAAACCCCGACCTTGAGAAGAAGTTCCAGAGCGCGGTGTTCCCGGGCGGCCAGGGCGGCCCGCTGATGCACGTGATTGCGGCCAAGGCGATCAGTTTTCTCGAGGCCCAGTCGCCTGCGTTTGTGGCGTATCAGGAGCAGGTGGTCAGCAATGCCCGTGTCATGGCGGCAACCTTTATGGAGCGCGGCATCAGTATCGTATCCGGCGGCACCGACAACCACCTCATGCTGGTGGATCTGATCGGCAAACCCTATACCGGCAAGGAAGCCGACGAGGCGCTCGGGCACGCTAACATCACGGTAAACAAGAATGCCGTGCCAAATGATCCTCGCTCGCCTTTCGTGACATCGGGTCTGCGCCTGGGTACACCGGCGATCACAACCCGTGGCTTCGGCCAAGCCGAGACCCGTGACCTGACGCACTGGATGTGTGACGTCCTCGCTGCGTTAGAGGCAGGCGATGCGCACCCGACAATCGCCGAGGTCAAGGGCAGGGTTCTGGAAATCTGCGCTCGCTTCCCGGTGTACAGTCGTGCAAGTTCGGCTGGCGCCGCGGCGGCCTGAGCTGCGTTCCCGGCGGGCTGGTCTGTGTACTGTCCTTTCTGTTCAGCGGAAGACACGAGAGTCATCGACTCCCGTCTGGTTGCCGAAGGCGGGCAGGTGCGTCGGCGCCGCGAGTGCCTGTCCTGCCAGGAACGCTTTACGACCTATGAAACAGCAGAGCTGGTCATGCCCCGGATCATCAAGCAGAACGGCAACCGCGAGCCCTTCGATGAAGAGAAGCTGCGCGCCGGATTTTTGCGTGCCCTGGAAAAGCGCCCGGTCCCGGTAGAATCCATCGAATCGGTGATCAGCCAGATCAAGCATTCCCTGCGCGCGGCCGGAGAGCGCGAAATCAACTCCCGGGTTCTCGGCGAGCTGGTTATGGATAACCTCAAGCAGCTGGATCAGGTTGCCTACGTGCGCTTTGCCTCTGTTTATCGCAGTTTTCAGGATATTGCCGCATTCCGCGATGCCATCGAGCGCCTCGAGGCCGAACCACGGGCCGTTATCGATAGCGACGCCTGAAGGGTGACGGGCGGCGATAACAGTGCCCTGGATCAGGGATTCATGGCGCGCGCACTCCAGCTCGCTTCCCGGGCCCGCTTTATCGCAGGGCCGAATCCCAACGTCGGCTGCGTTCTGGTCAGGCATGGAGCCGTTGTCGGCGAGGGCTATACTCAGCGCGCCGGCAATCCTCATGCCGAGGTGATGGCCCTGCGGAGTGCCGGTGGTTCAGCGCGGGGCGCGACCGTTTATGTCACGCTGGAGCCCTGTTCACATCACGGCAGAACGCCTCCCTGTAGCGACGCGTTGATAGACGCCGGCGTAACGCGCGTGGTGGCAGCCATGGAGGATCCCGACCCAAGGGTCTCGGGCAGCGGGCTGCAGCGCCTGCGCGCTGCGGGTATCGACGTGGAAACAGGCCTGCTTGCCGATCAGGCAGAGCGCATGATCGCCGGATTTGTGCTGCGCATGCGCCGTGGCTATGGACGGGTGCGCGCCAAGCTCGCCATGTCCATGGACGGGCGTACGGCGATGGCCTCGGGTGAAAGCCAGTGGATCACCGGGCCTGCGGCGCGCGCGGATGTGCAGCGTCTGCGGGCTGCAAGCTGTGCGATCCTGACCGGGTCGGGCACTGTGCTCGCTGACGACTGCGCACTGACGGTGCGGCCAGAGAGTTTCGCGGGCACGCTGGGAGAAGCGGAGCCGCCGGGGGAGCGCAGGCCCCTGCGTGTTGTGCTGGATTCAAAACGGCGTGTACCCGGGTCGGCACGGGTGCTGTCCAGGGGCACTCCGACGCTGCTGCTGCACGCACCGGATGTGCCGGCCGGAAAAGCGCCACCCAACGTTGAACAGGTGGCTGTCCCGCTCTCATCCTGCGGGCTTGATCTGTCCCGCGTCATGCAGGAGCTGTCCGCGCGTGAGTGCAACGAGATTCTGGTAGAATCCGGCGCGACACTGACCGGTGCACTGCTGCAGGCCGGGCTGGTCGACGAGTTGATTCTGTACATGGCGCCCTGTCTGCTGGGCAGTTCCGCCCGTCCGCTGCTGCAGGTCCCGCTGGATGTTATGTCGGACAAGATAGAGCTGGCAACCGTCGACCTTCGCCGGGTCGGCGAAGACTGGCGTTTTACGCTTTCCCCGCGCCTGTCGCACACGATCGAGGGCTGGTCGCACACGAAAGAGGAGTGACACATGTTTACCGGTATTGTTCAGGCGGTCGGTGAGATCGTTGCCCTCGAACCCCGGGGGGGCGACACGCGCCTTCGCGTTCGCACGGCAAAATTGCCACTCGACGACGTCGGGCTCGGCGACAGCATATCCACCAACGGTGTCTGCCTGACGGTCGTGGATCTGCCGGGAGACGGCTACTGGGCGGATGTGTCCGTGGAGACCCTGAATTTCACGACGCTGGGCGATCTTGAACCCGGTTCTCCGGTCAATCTGGAAAAGTCCCTGACGCCGATGACGCGCCTCGGTGGGCATATTGTGAGTGGGCATGTCGACGGTGTCGGGCAGGTGCTAAAGCTGTATGAAGACGGGCGCTCCTGGCGCGCCGTGTTGCGGGCCCCCGACAACCTGGCGCGCTATATCGCAAAGAAAGGCAGCATCTGTGTGGACGGTACCAGCCTGACCGTCAATGATGTCAATGGCGCCGAGTTCGATCTGAATATCATTCCCCAGACTATGGCGGAAACCGTGTTCGGGCGCTATGCCGTTGGTTCGCGGGTCAACCTGGAGGTGGATGTGATTGCGCGTTATCTGGAGCGCCTGGTGCTGGGCGATGCCGCGGCTGAATCCGGGTCTGCCGGCGTCTCCATGCAGGCGCTGGCCGATAACGGGTACCTGACATGAGCTCGGCTCTGGAGGAGGAGAGCATCAATAGCGTTGAAGAACTGCTCAGTGATATCCGTCTCGGCCGCATGGTCGTGTTGCTCGACGACGATGGCGATACCCGGAATGAGGGCGTGGTCATGGTCGCTGCGGAGCATTGCAAGGCAGACCATGTAACGTTCATGGCGCGGCGCGCACGCGGCCTGGTGTGTCTGGGTCTGACCCGCGAGCGCTGTCTGCAGCTCGATCTGCCCCCCATGGTCGAGAATGCGGTTGCCGAGAACGCCAGCTTTACGCTGTCTATCGAGGCCCGCGAGGGCATCGACACCGGGATTTCCGCCGCGGATCGTGCCCACACTGTGCAGGTTGCGGTGGCACCGCATGCGGGGCCGGCGGATATCGTGCAGCCCGGGCACATTTTTCCGCTTGCCAGCGCCGCCGGCGGGGTGCTGACCCGCGCCGGTCATACCGAAGCCGCCGTGGACTTCTCGAGGATTGCCGGGCTGCACCCTGCAGCGGTCATCACCGATGTTCTCACCGACGCCGGGGAGCTGTCCGGCGGTGCCGAGCTTGTTGCATTCGCCCGTGAGCACGGTCTGAAAATCGGCACCATCGCCGACCTCATTCACTATCGCCTGATGCATGAGCGCACCATCGAACCGCTTCGTGAGGGGCGCCTGCAGACCGTGTTCGGTGACTTCGATCTCAAGGTTTACCGCGACCAGACCGCCGGTGATCTGCACCTCGCGCTGCATTGCGGCGATATTAACGCAGACACCCCGACGCTGGTGCGGGTGCACGCGCGGGCCACGCTGCGCGATCTGCTGGGAACCGACCTCGAGGGAACCGACTACTGGCGCATCGGTGACTGCCTCGCCCATATTGCGCGTGAAGGCAAGGGCGTACTGGTGTTGCTGGCACGACGCGAGACCGACGAGCAGCTGCTGCACAGCGTTGACCTGGCGCTGGGCAAGGGCTGCGGGACCGAGAGCGAAACCACGGACACCTACACCACGGTGGGACTGGGGTCGCAGATCCTGCGCGATCTGGGCGTCGGCAGGATGCATCTGCTGGGCGCACCCATGAAGTACAATGCCATCTCCGGCTTCGGGCTGGAGGTTCTTGATTATGTGCGGCCTCTTAAGCAGGGCGGCGGGGAGTAAATCGATGAGCACGATGACAACCTACGAAGGATCACTGGTTGCTAACGACGGCAGATATGCCCTGGTCGTCGGTCGCTGGAACGGCTTTGTGGTGGAACACCTGGTCGATGGCGCGGTGGACACACTGCGTCGCCACGGCATCAGCGATAGCCAGCTGACCGTGGTGCGCGTACCCGGTGCATTCGAAATCCCACTGGCCTGCCAGAGGCTCGCCAGCAAGGGCGGGTTCGATGCCATTATCGCCCTGGGCGCCGTGATCCGCGGTGGCACACCGCACTTCGAGCACGTCGCGGGCGAGTGCACCAAGGGCATTGCCCAGGTCAGCCTGGAGCATAGTGTGCCGATCGCCTTCGGCGTTCTGACGGTGGATTCCATCGAGCAGGCCATAGAGCGCGCCGGCACCAAGGCGGGCAACAAAGGCGCGGAAGCGGCAACCTCGGCGCTGGAAATGGTCAACCTGTTCAAGCAGATGGATTGAACCGTGGGCGATCACAATCTCATGGCGGCGCACCGTCGCAAGGCGCGCCACTACGCGATGCAGGCCCTGTACCAGTGGTACATGGCGGGTTCCGCGGTAAACGTCATTGAGGCGGAGTTTCGCAGCGACTACGATTTCGGCCATGTCGACCTCGCGTATTTCCAGGCGCTGCTGCATGGCGTCCCGGCCTGTGTGGACGAACTCGACAGCGCTTTTGAGCCCTTGCTCGACCGTCGACTGGACGAGCTCGACCCCATCGAGCGCACGCTGCTGCGCATGGGAACCTGGGAGCTGAAACAGCGCATCGACGTTCCCTATCGCGTGGTTATCAATGAGGCGGTGGCGTTGGCAAAAAAATTCGGCGCGACTGATGGCCACAGGTACATCAACGGCGTGCTGGACCGCCTGGCGCGCGATCTGCGCAGCGTGGAAGTGAACGTACACACCTGATGCGCGTCGGCGAGTTCGAACTGATCGCCCGCCACTTCTCGGCCTTAGGTCGTGGCCCCGGTGTCAGCCTTGGCGTGGGTGATGACGCCGCGATCCTGTCGGTCCCCGAAGGCTGCGAACTGGTGGCCTCTGTCGATACGCTGGTGGAAGGGGTGCATTTTCCCGACGATACCTTTCCCGAGGACATCGGCTATCGCTGTGTCGCCGTGGCCGCCAGCGATCTCGCGGCGATGGGGGCCCGGCCCCTGGCCATGACGCTTGCGCTGACGCTGCCGGATGCCGATGATTTCTGGCTGCACGCCTTCAGTGAGGGTCTCGGTCAGGCGAGTACGGCATTTCGATTGCCGCTGGTGGGGGGCGACACGACGCGCGGTCCCTGCGTGATCTCGGTGCAGGTGTTCGGGGTGGTTGAGTGCGGCGCGGCGCTGCTGCGCAGTGGCGCGCAACCCGGTGACGCGGTGTTCGTCTCGGGCACCCTGGGCGACGCTGCTGCCGGCCTTGCCCTCCTGCAGTCCCGATGGCAGCCCGAGGCTGTACAGGGTGAATACTTGCTGGATCGCTACTACCGTCCCACGCCACGCCTGGTTCTGGGTGAAAAGCTGAGCGGTATCGCCTCGGCGGCCGTCGATGTCTCTGATGGTCTGATCCAGGATCTCGGTCACATCGCCGCCGCCAGCGGTTGCGCCGTTGAGATCCAGGCGGCTGCCCTGCCTTTATCAGCGGCCCTGCGCAGCCACCCGGATCGCCAGCAGCAGCTGGCCTGGGCCCTGGGCGGTGGTGACGACTACGAGCTGTGTATTACTGTGCCTGTGGATCTGTTGCCCCCCGAGGGCTTTACCCGGATCGGCAGTGTGACTGAGGGTCAGGGCGTTCGCTGTGCAGACGCGTCGATTCCCGAACAGCCGGGTTACACCCATTTCTGAAGTTGATTACACTGACGCAGCCAGGGTTTATCCGAGTGTTCCCTTGACTCCAACCAACAGGACTTCAACCAACAGCCCCAGGTCGCCGCGACCGTTTCGCAGTCCAACCCAGTTTCTTGCCTTCGGGTTTGGCTCTGGTCTGTCGCGACGGGCCCCCGGTACCGTCGGTACGCTGGTGGCCGTGCCCCTCTACCTGTCGTTTGCCCAGGCACCTCTGTGGCTGTATTCCGCTATCGTGCTTGCGGCCGCGCTCGTCGGCGTCTGGATCTGTGACAGGGCCAGCGAAGAGCTCGGCGTTCATGACCATTCGGGGATTGTCTGGGACGAGTTCGTGGGGCTCTGGATAGCGCTGTGGGCCGTGCCTGCCGAGCCGGTATGGATCATTCTCGGGTTTATCGTGTTCCGGATTTTCGATATCACCAAGCCCTGGCCCATCGGGCCACTCGACCGTCACGTCGGTGGTGGCTTTGGCATTATGATCGACGATGTGGTGGCGGGTGTTTTCAGCTGCGCAACCCTGCATGTGGCTATTTTTCTCGCCCGGGAAACCGGAGCGCTCGCGTGAGCGGCACCGGTTCCAGGGCGCGCGCCAAAATGCAGGCTGTCAGCGGCCACCGGGGTGGCCTGATTCTGCTGGTGCTTTTTTTATGTTTGCTGCCAGCGGTGCGCGTGATTGCCCAGGGGCAAATCAGTGTTGAGGCCCTTATGCCGGGTATGGTGGTGCTGACGATTGACGGCCAGCGTCATACGTTGCGCAAAGGGGCGACGACAGGCGGCGTGACGCTGCTTGACGCGAATGCCGAGGAGGCCATTCTGGAGGTCGGCGGCGAGCGGCGCCGAGTGGGCGTATCCGACCGGGTCAGCGGTTCTTTCACTGCACCGGGCGTGCGCCAGATAGATATCCCCCGCAACGACCGTATGCAGTATCAGACCACTGCGACGATCAATGGCAGGCGCATCGGCGTCCTTGTAGACACCGGCGCCAACATTGTGGCGATGAATGCCACACAGGCCGAGCGGCTTGGAATTGCACCGGGAACCGGCAAAGCGACCCGGGTAGAGACCGCTGGCAACACCCTTGTCGGTCGCTCGGTGCAGCTTGATTCCGTAGACGTCGGGGGTATACGCGTCGACAACGTGCGTGCAACGGTGCTCGACGGCGAATACCCACGCATGATCCTCCTGGGCATGACGTTTCTCGAGCACGTCAATCTGCAGGAGCGCAACGGTATCCTTTCTCTGTCGCGTGAATGGTGATCGTGCGTGTCGCATGTCGCATGTCGATCTCGCTTGTCGATGTATAGCCTGACGCGTCGGACTGATCTTTTCCACGGGAAGTGCCATGCGCGCGGCTTTTTGACCCACGGTTTCTGGCTTTAGGTCGCTGAAGCGGCTCACCCTTGCTAGAATGATGAACCTTTTATTTCAGGCCTACCGTGTGTCAGTGCGTTTCGTTGAATCTTCCCGCCTCCCCACTGAATGGGGCGACTTCATCATGCATGGTTTCGAGGACCCCGCTGCAAACAAGGAGCATGTGGTTCTCACCATGGGCAAGGTCGATGATGGGGAGCCGGTTCTGGCCCGGGTCCACTCGGAGTGTCTGACGGGTGATGCCCTGTTCAGTCTGCGCTGTGATTGTGGCAATCAGCTGCGTGCCGCGCTGCAGGCAATCGCCCGCGAGGGGCGGGGTGCTTTGTTTTACCTGCGCCAGGAAGGCCGTGGCATCGGGCTGTTGAACAAGATCAAGGCCTATCGCCTGCAGGACGCGGGAGCCGATACCGTGCAGGCCAACGAACGCCTGGGCTTTGGTGCGGATATGCGCGATTACAGCATACTCGGACCGATGTTCGCGCACCTGGGAATACGCTCGGTGGATCTCATGACCAACAACCCGCGCAAGGTCATGGCCCTGTCCGGGCTGAATATCGATGTGCGCCATCGCCTGCCGATTGAAACGGCCAGCAATCCGCATAATGAGAAGTACCTGCGCACCAAGGGCGCCAAGCTGGGGCACATGCTGGGGAAAGATCTGGATGGGTCTGACGCCGCAGCCCGTGACTAACGCTTTCCGGGTGCGACTAAAGCTTTCTCTGCACGATGAACCCGGCCAGCTCCCGCAGAGGCTCTGCCGGAGCGCCAAAGCCCTCAAGTGCCGCCATCGCGGCGGACAGCAGGCGCCCGGCTTCACTCCGCGCACCATCCAGCCCCAGAAGGCTCACGTAGGTCGCCTTATGCGCGGCCTCATCCTTGCCGCCGGTCTTGCCGAGGGTCGCGCTGTCGCTCTCTACGTCGAGAATATCGTCCACCACCTGGAAGGCCAGCCCGATGTGCCGGCCGAATTCATCCAGCGCCTGTAGCTGCGGCTTGCTTCCCCCCGCTGCGATGCCCCCGAGCGCCAGCCCGGCGCGGATCAGTGCGCCGGTCTTGATGGCGTGCATGGCCTGAAGATCGGGGAGCGTCAGGGCCGTTCCGGTGGCCTCTATGTCCCGATACTGACCGCCAACCATGCCATTGAATCCCGACGCCAGCGCGAGCCGGTCGATCATCGAAACCCGCTGTCCCGAGGTCAGGTCTGGCGCGTGGGCGATCATCGAAAACGCAAGCACCTGCAGTCCGTCGCCGACCAGAATCGCCGTGGCCTCGTCAAACGCGCGATGCAGGGTGGGACGGCCGCGACGCAGATCATCGTTATCCATGGCCGGCAGGTCGTCGTGGATCAGGGAGTACGTGTGCACCATCTCCAGCGCCAGCGCCGCATAGTCGAGCGCCGGCGAGTTCTGCTCTGTAATCGCCATCGCCGCGCGATAGACGAGTATCGGGCGGATGCGCTTGCCCTCGCCGGTGACCGCGTAATTGATGGCTCTCACCAGCGATTCCGGGACTGATGGACCGGAGTAGCCGGCTGCCAGTTCGCCTGTTATCAGGCGCCTGACGGCGTCGGCGAAGCGCTGCTGATCGCGCTCCAGGCTCATGGTTTCTTCAGGCTCATGGTTTCTTGAAGCTGGGTATCACTGCCCGTCATCGCCATTGTCTTCATCCGGGACCGCCAGAGTAGAGACCTGCGGTTCACCACTGCTGTTTTCCGTCAGCAGCTGTACTTTCTGCTCTGCTTCTGCGAGCGTTTTCTGCGCCAGGCGGGTAAGGCGGATGCCCTCCTCGAAATCGGCCAGCGAGGCTTCCAGGGGTTGCTCCTCGGATTCCATGCGCTGGAGGATTTGTTCGAGTTTGGAGAGGGTGGTTTCGACCGAAATAGTAACGCCGCCTACAGCTGCTGTGTCATTCTCATTCACATTACCAACCTCGAGACCCGCCGCGTCTGCAGCAGGCCATCAAACCACAGTTTTTAATCCAGGACTTAAATACACCGATTCACTGTTTTCCGCTGAAACGAGTGTCGGGCGAAGGAAAGCCAGCGACTACCGGTAATCATCTCTGTAAGGGCACAGATTCTCTTACTGTCTCTGTCAATACGCTCTTCTGACTTATCATGTCCCCAACAACCCTACAAACTCCCTCAGCACTCAAGCCCGCCAGCGCCCGCAGCGCATTCTGATCCCCATGCTCCTGGAAATTGTCCGGAATACCCATAATCGCCACGGGGGTCGCCACACCATTTGCCTGCAGTAGCTCCTGGACAGCACTACCTGCACCACCGGCCGCAGCATTTTCCTCAAGCGTTACGATCAGCTCGTGGGAAACGGCCAACTCCAGCACCAGCGCCTCGTCCATGGGCTTCACCCAGCGCATGTCGATGACGCTGGAATCGAGCGTCTCTGCGGCCTCGAGGGCCTGGTCGAGCAAGGCACCGAAATTGAGTATGGCCACGCCCTGGCCCTTTCTCACTATCACGCCCTTGCCGATCTCCAGGGCGATCATGCTGTTTTCTATCAATGCACCGGTGCCGTTGCCGCGGGGATAGCGGATGGCGGCGGGCCCCTTGTGTTGGTAGGCCGTGTAAAGCATCTGCCGGCATTCGTTCTCGTCGGAGGGGGCGCCAACCACCATGTTCGGGATGCAGCGCAGGTAGCTGAGATCGAACGCGCCGTGGTGCGTGGGGCCGTCCTGGCCAACCAGCCCGGCGCGGTCGATGGCAAAGGTGACGTCGAGTTTCTGCAGGGCAACGTCGTGGATCAGCTGGTCGTAGGCGCGCTGCAGAAAGGTGGAGTAGATGGCCACCACAGGCTTGACGCCGTCGCAGGCCATGCCGGCGGCCAGCGTCACGGCGTGCTGTTCAGCGATGGCGACGTCGTAGAAGCGATCCGGATACTCCCTGGCAAACTCGACCATGCCTGAGCCTTCACACATCGCGGGAGTGACGGCGAGGAGCTTGTCGTCCTGCCGCGCCATGTCGCACAGCCAGCGACCGAACACGTCCTGGTACTTGGGCGGTTTGGGCCTGGGCGACACCGGCGCGGGTGCTGGCGCGAGTTCCTTGCGCGATTCGATCTTGTTGATGGCGTGAAAGCCGACCGGGTCCGCCTCGGCGGGCCTGTAGCCCTTTCCCTTCATGGTGCAGATGTGCAGGAACTGGGGGCCCTTGAGGTCACGCATATTTTCCAGGGTCTGCACCAGCTGCGGCATATCGTGACCGTCTATCGGCCCTATATAGTGCCAGCCGAGTTCCTCGAACAGGGTACCCGGGGCAACCATACCCTTCATGTGCTCTTCAGTGCGCTTGACCAGATCCCATGCGGGCCTGATTTTTTTGAGCACCCGTTTGCTGCCCTCGCGCATGGTGATGTAGGTCCTGCTGGCCCAGATCTTGGCGAAATAGGCAGCCAGGCCGCCGGTGTTGTAGCCGATGGACATCTGGTTGTCGTTGAGTATCACCAGCATGTCGGGTCGCACGTGGCCGGCGTGGGCGAGCGCTTCAAAGGCCATGCCGCCGGTGATGGCGCCATCACCGATCACCGCTACCGCCTTGCGGTCGAGCCCCTGCGCGCGCGCGGCCAGCGCCATGCCCATGGCCGCGGAAATACTGGTGGAGGAGTGGCCGACGCCGAAGGTGTCGTATTTGCTCTCGCTGCGTTTTGGAAAGCCGGAAAGACCCCCCGCCTGGCGCATGCTGTGCATTCGTTGCATGCGCCCGGTGAGTATCTTGTGGGGATAGGCCTGGTGGCCCACATCCCAGACGATCCTGTCGTTGGGTGTGTTGTAAATGTGGTGCAGGGCAATGGTCAGCTCGATCACGCCAAGGCCGGCGCCGAAGTGTCCGCCGGACTGGCCGACGGTGTAGAGTAGGTAGGCGCGCAGGTCGTTGGCCAGCTGCAGCAGGTCCTCGGGGGACAATTCTCTGACACTGCGGCCGGCGTCGACCTCGTCAAGCAGGCGGGTTTCGGGGCGCGTGGCTGGAATTTCTGAAAACATGATCTAATAGTAGCGTAATTCTTATGCACTGTAATATTTTTACGCGAGGATTCCGCCCGTAGACTCCGTCCCTCGCGCAGGCGGG
>JBHEPQ010000073.1:0-6727 GCA_046260215.1 Chromatocurvus sp. | reverse complement strand
GGTCGATAACCGCCGGCGGTACGAGAGGCTCGTCGCCCTGAACATTCACCACGACATCCCGGTCGTTCAGACCGCGAGCCTGGACAACCTCCTGCAGGCGATCCGTACCCGACGCGTGTCCGCCATCCGTCATGCAGACCTGTGCCCCCCAGCCCTCGGCGGCTGCCTGAATGCGCGGGTCATCCGTGGCGATCACGACGGAGTCCGCAGCGCTCAGTCGCGCTCGCTCCCAGACATGCTGAAGCATGGGCTTTCCCTCGATATCCAGCAGTGGTTTACCGGGTAATCTGCTGGACGCGTAGCGCGCCGGAATAATGACTGAAAACGGCATACGTGCTTTATTCCTGCGCTGTTGTGTCTTGCGGTTTCCTCGGCTTCGACTCAAGCAGCGAGGCGACATCATCGACCAGTGCATCCGGCAATTCGACGCTGATGCGCAGGAACCAGAAGTCCCGTCCGGCGAAGGACTCGCATTTTACCGCGTCTTTTTCCGTCATGATAATCGGTCGGTCGTCGAGGTCGGAAAAATCCTTATCGACAAAGGCGTGGTGATCCGCAAAACGATGTGCTGACAACACCATCCCGAAACCGCGCAGACTGTCAAAGAACGCCGCCGGGAACGCGATGCCGGCCACGGCATGTACCCGACGCCCTGCAAAAATACCGGGTGGCTGGGTATCGCCCGTCTGCATATGCACCAGGCCGTCGACCCGGTACCGGAAATGGCGCGTCGCATTGCGACTGTCTCGCTGCAGGATCCAGTCACAGTCGTCGAGACGCGCTGCCGATTCACGCAGCGGGCCTGCCGGCAGCAGACGTCCATTGCCAATACCCGTCGCAGCGTCAAGGACAGCGATTTCGAGGTCACGCGCGAGCGCCAGGTGCTGAAGCCCATCGTCGCTGATCACCACTTGCGGGGACTGCCAGGACAGAAGCGCACGCACCGCATCCGCCCTGCGTGGCGCGATCACCACGGGGCAGCCCGTCTGGCGCGCAATCATCAGCGGCTCGTCGCCAGCGTCCCGCCAGGCGCTCTCTGCGGTCACCCGGCGCGGAAATCGGCCTCGCGAGCCACCATAACCACGGCTCACGATGCCGACCCGCAGGCCCCGGGCGCGAAGTGCACGCGCCAGCGCGATGACCACCGGTGTTTTGCCCGTGCCGCCCACGCTGATATTGCCGACGACGACAACCGGCACAGGCGCACGATAGACGGCTCGAAAGCCCCGGAGGAAAAGCTGTCGGCGCAGCGACACCGCCAGGCGGTGCAGCAGGGAAAGAGGCCACAACAGCAGCAGCCAGGCAGCATCCGCGCGCCAGGCCGCCTGCAAGGTCAGGGACAGACGCCTCAGTAGGCCCGGCTTTACGACACCTTCGTTATCATTGATCATCGGACGCGGGCTGCAGCGTGGCGATACCGAGCTGCGCAAACCCCATCTGTCCGGCGGCGTCCATGGCGCGCACCACAGCCTGGTGAGAGGCATCGGCGTCGGCCGAGATCAGCAGGGGCAACGTCGTATCTCCCTCAGAATACTCGTAGATTGCCGCCTGCAGCGTACGCAGGCGATTGTCCACCAGTCCCTTTCCATTGACCCGATAGTTCCCGCCCTCGTCCACCAGGATTTCGATCTGCCGGGGCGATTTCTCGGAGGCGACACCGGTGGCCTCGGGCAGATCAACCGCGAGCCGGGTCTCCCGGGTGAACGTGGTGGAAACCATGAAGAAGATGAGCAGCAGGAAAACCACATCTATCAGCGGCGTCAGATTGACGGTGAGCTCCTCGCGGCGCTGACGACGGAACTTCATACTCTAATCTGCCCTGCTGCCGGCATGCAGCGCATCCACGAGCTTGATGGCCTCCTGCTCAAGACCGATCACGATCTCGTCGATTCTGCCGGTGAAGTAGCGATGCATGACCAGCGCCGGGATGGCGACGGTGAGCCCCGCTGCTGTCGTGATCAGCGCCTCGGAAATACCGCCGGCGAGCGCACTGGCATTGCCGGTGCCGCGAGCCATGATCTCCGCAAACACCCGGATCATGCCTACCACTGTGCCGAGCAGGCCCAGCAGCGGAGCAATCGCGGCGATAGTGCCCAGCGTATTGAGATAGCGCTCCAGATCATGGACGACATGCGCCGCGGATTCCTCGATGCTCTCCTTCATCACCTCGCGGCCGTGGTGTGAGTTGACCAGCCCGGCCGCCAGTATGCGGCCCAGCGGCGACGCCCGGCGTAATTCAGAGAGTGCCGCCGTGTCCATATCGCCTGCCTTGAGGCGCCTCCAGACGGACGACAGCAGATGCGGCGGTGCAATGCGTCGAGGGTTCAGCGTATAAAGACGTTCGATGCAGATGGCGACCGCGACCACCGAGCTGGCAATGATGACGACCATAAGCCAGCCACCTGCAGTGACGAGTTCAAGCACCGTGTTGCTCCCTAGCCCTGAGTGAACCGCATTATACGCAGGGCAATGCCGCCGACGACAGCGACAGGCGAAAGGGCGATATCAGCCCGGAGGTCGCCAGAATGGCGCATAACCGTCCCGGGCGGCAGTCACCCCGAGTTCGCCTTCCGCGTTCACCCGGAACACGATCGCACCCTCCTTTGCCGTCGCCCGTGTCTCTATGCCACGCCTGTCAAGACGCCTCGTCACGTCGGAATGGGGATGACCAAAGGGATTGGCTCGCCCATGGTTGAGGATGACACCGGAGGGATCCACGGCGCGCAACCAGGCAGACGCCGTCGATGTGCCGCTGCCGTGATGTGCTGCCAGCAGCCAGTCTGACGCCAGTGCCTCTCGCCAGTACTGGACCAGCTCACGCTCTCTGGTTACGCTGATATCGCCCGGCAGAAGAAAACGATATCCGCCGAGGTCGACCATGAGAACGCAGGATGCATCGTTGGCGTTGAGCCCCGCCTTCGTGGGCCCCGTCAACACCTGGAAACTTACCTCGCCCGGCCATTTCCAGGCCGCCCCCGCCCGACAGGCGGCGCCGCGTGACACGCCGGGCAGCGGCTCGCCGAGCAGGACACGGGCTACCGGAAATGCCTCTAGAAGCGCCTGCACGCCGGCGCTGTGATCGCGATCTGCGTGGCTGACGACCAGCGTATCGATCGTCTCAATGCCGCGTCGCCGCAGAAAGGGGATCACTGCGGACGCGGCGACCGTGTAGGAAGCGGGATCTCCACCACCGGTATCGTAGACCAGGGCGTGCCTGCCCTCGGTAACAACGACGGATGTCCCCTGCCCGACATCCATCACCGCCAGCTGTGGCCGGGCGTGAGACGAATCTACCGACTCCCGCAGCAATAGCGGGAAAAGCAGACAGCCCGCAGAGACTTTCAGCATCAGGGGCACGCGCATGCCAAGCATGGCCACGGCGAGCATGGCGTTCCCGGTTGCATACGCAGCGCCGGTGAGCGGCCGATACCGCATGTCTGCCGTGTGGGCTGCCAGCGCATCGGCGAGGCCGAGGAGAGCGTGAAGCAGCAGTAGCGGCCACTGCCACAGCCAGCGGGCAATCTCCGGTGAAAGAATCTCGAGCAGGCTTGCCGCGAGCGTCATCGGCACCACCAGCAGTCCGACGACGGGCACGGCGATGGCGTTGGCCAGTGGCGCAATCATGCTGCCCCCGCCGAACCACCAGGCTGTCAGCGGCAACATGGCTACACAGAGATACAGGTGCACGCGCAGGCTGGTTGCGAGGGGGCGCCGCCGCGGCTGCCAGGCGGTAAACCACAGCAGCGCGCTCACGGCGCCAATGCTGAGCCAGAACCCGCTGCTCACCGTTGCCAGTGGCTGCAGCAGCACCAGGACAAACACCGCCAGCAACAGTGTTGCCGGGCTGACAGGATTCCGGCGCAGTGCGAGAGCGCCAAGCGCACCCCCAAGCATGACCAGCGCGCGCACGGTGGGCAGGCTGAAGCCCGCCAGGGCCGCGTAGATCGTCGCGGCCAACAGGGCCAGCAGTGCCGGGAGCTGGCGCAAGGCGGCTCCTCCACGGACGAGAATGGCCGCGCGCGCCAGGAGCCTGCCAAGCGCCGCGCCGGCGGCTGACGCCAGCGCTACGTGGAGGCCAGAAATCACCGCGAGATGCACAACGCCAAGCTCCTTCAACAGCCGCCAGTCGTCAGGCGCGAGGCGCTGACGGGCGCCTACCGTCAGCGCCGCCAGCAGGCCCCGGCTTCGCGGATCACCGGGCACCTGGTCAATCGCATGCTGTAGCGCGGCACGCGCCGAATGATGTCGATAGCGCCAGGGAATGGGCCTGTTGTCGAGCGCTAGTCTACTCACGCTGCCTGTCGCATGAATGCCGTTCACCGCATACCAGGCCTCCCGGTTGGCATCGCCGGGGTTTGCCAATGCCCAGGTGACACGCAGTCGGGCGTGAAATTCTCCATACTCTCCCGGTGCCAGGAGACGATCGCCGTAATAACTCAGACGCACTCTCGCCGGGCCCGCGCAGTGCCCGGGTGACAGGCTGGAGACATCGAGCAGAAAGCGCTGGACGGGGCGATCGCCGGGCCCCATCGACACATCCGGTAGTGACGCAACATAGCCTCGCAGCGTGACCGGTAAGCGCTCACAGGCCGGTGGCAGCCATTGCTCTACCAGCCCCTGGCCCTGATACGTCGCCCAGGCAATGCCCAGGAGCAGGCCGACCACGGGACCACGCCACTTTCGTGCACAGAAGACGCTGAGCACGAGGAGCAGCGGCGGTGCCCAGATCGCTGGAAGATTCGGCGACACGGCCACCAGTGTCGCCCCGAGACAGAAACCCAGCAGCGATATCAGCAAGGATCTGCCCGGCGCAAAACCGGAAAAGCTGCGCTGACGACGGTGGTAGAACATGGCACTGAGACGGCGCGGAATAGCGATAGACTCTGTACTTCAACACGCCGGCACTCTCGATGACACACCCTTTCCAGCCTGGTTGAATATGGTCAGGAGTAGGGCTGCATACTGCCTGCGCTGTTTGCCGGCAGCGTGAGCGGCGGGCTACGGGTCGTGCTGCAGAACGTCCGCGGGAGCCAGTCGCGCTGCACGCAGAGCAGGATACAGCGCCGCCAGAAGGCAAAGAATCAGTGCCGCAAGCGACACCGCGACGAAATCCTGCAGACGCAGATCGACGGGGATGAACGACACCGGATAGACATCCGTTGCGAGCAGCCGTGCACCGAGAAGTCGCTCGAAACCGCTCACCGCGACGGGCACCGCAAGGCTCAGGATGCCCCCCAGGCAGCCGCCGAGCAGCGCGCCAACGAGACCAATGAGCCCGCCCTGGCTGAGAAAAATCATGGCAATGTCCCGGGGTGTCGCGCCAAGCGTCCGAAGAATCGCGATATCGCCCCGTTTGTCGATTACCACCAGCACCAGTGAGGAAACGACGTTGAAGGCGGCAACGCCGATAATGGACAACAGCAGCAGGGTAATCAGCTGTCGCGACAGCTGTATCGCCGCGTACAGGTTGCCATGCGTCATGGTCCAGTCAGTCAGGTAGTAACCCGGCGGCAGCCCGCGTGACAACTCCCGACCGAGCGCCGATACGCCAAAGATATCCGCGGTGTGCAGGCGATACCCACTGGCCGCACCGTCAAGTCCGGCCAACGACGAGGCGGCCGCTAGAGACACCACAGCGAGCGTTTCATCCAGCTCCGTTCCCGTGCGCAGCAAACCGCGGACCGTGAACACACGGGTGCGCGTCGAGGTGATGCCTCGCCCTCCTGACGCAGCAGGCACCAGCAGCGTAACCCGCTGACCCCCGGTCACCCCAAGGCGCGCCGCCAGCGGCGCGCCAAGCAACAGCCCGTCTTCGGTTCCTGCGAGAAACCGGTCTCCGGACCCGCCCTCTGTCATCGACTGCAGTTCCAGGCCCTCCGTTGCCGGGAGTCCAAGCCCCGCTATTGCCTCGACTTCACCCTCGCGCATCAGCAGTCCCTGGAACTGGACGAACGGCGTCGCCGAGAGCACCTCTGACCGTGATAACAGCTGTTGTACAACCTGATCAGGATTGTCCACCCCGTTCAGGGCGTGTACCGTAATATGCGGCACCAGTGAAAGAATCCGCTCGCGCATTTCCCGGTCAAAGCCATTCATGATCGACAGCACCGCGAGCAGCACGGCAATGGCCAGCACCAGCCCCAGCATGGCGAGACCGGACATGAATGAGGAAAGCTGCCCACCCGCCGCGCCACCACTGTAGGTGTACCGCAGCGCCAGGGCGAGACGATCACGTGTTCGCATCGAGAGGGGTGTACAGACCGGCGTCCCGCAATTCCAAGGTGCGATGCATGCGCGAGGCGATATCCGGGTCATGGGTGACCACAATAAAAGCCGCGCTATCGCGCCTAAGCGCATCGATCAGCGACAGGATTTGCTGACTCGCTGCGGGATCCAGGTTTCCCGTGGGTTCATCCATCAACACGCAATCGGGTTCAGTTACCAGCGCACGCGCGATTGCAACGCGCTGTCGTTCACCGCCGGAAAGCGCCCCCGGGCGATGCGTTAGACGGTGATCCAGCCCCACGCGCCCAAGCATCAGACCTGCGCGCTGCATGGCCCGGCGCCGGGGCAGCCCGCCTATTATCAGGGGCATCGCGACGTTTTCCGCCGCCGTAAACTCTGCCAGCAGGTGATGGAACTGATAGACGAAGCCGAGACGCTGATTGCGCCACAGACAGCGCTCCCGCTCACGCATGGCGGCCACGTCCCTGCCCGCCACAAGCAC
>JBHEPQ010000048.1:0-8313 GCA_046260215.1 Chromatocurvus sp. | reverse complement strand
ACGCTCAAACGGATACTGGAGTCGAGTCGCAGGAAAAACATATAGATGCCCGGCTGCGACACCCGTATCGGAAAAACCAGCCGCTCGTTGCCCAGGGGTCTGGTGGCGAAGGGGTGATTGAGGCCGGAGCGTACAGGCGCTGCACGAGCATGGCCGGCAGCGTCATAGGGCCCGAGTAGTAGCGCGTTTTCCAATGCGGTGGTGGGCAGAGTCAGCAGCCAGCCACCGCTGCCATCGAGTCGAAGACGGAAGCGCAGCCAGAGGGCACCGCGACTGCTGACATTCAGATGCGGTGCATCGCCCTGCCAATCGACGTCTGTCGGTGGCTTTGTGATGCCTTGTCCCGACACCGGCGTGTTTTCCTGCCAGCTATCGATATGCGCGGTGAGGCTGATGGGCAGGTCTGCGTTTGCAGGGTCCGCCGGCGGGGGCAGGCCGCCAATGGCCATGTTTGTGATGCCCATTAGTAACAAGCCAGTAAAAAGCAGCCGTATTGTCCTCTCTCGCCCTGTCATCGAATTGTGGAGGCGATTAATGGGTAACTGCACCAGCTTCACACGGATAACTGCTCGGCCCGCGGCGTATTGCCCGAGAACACATAGCGTCGTGGCAGGAAGCTGTCGCTGCTCGATTCCAGAATGTCATCGGCGTAGGGCCCTTGCGGCGGATTGGCAAGAAACGAGCCTTCGGCCGGAAAGGGATACATCCGATCATAACGCGCGACCTGTTGTGGGTCGATGCGTCGGTATACGTGGGATCGTGTGATTTCCCCCGGGCTGTGTAACCCGGCGGAGGACACGATGTCGAGCAGCGCATGCACCGTTTCACGCTGAAAGCGCGCGATGCGGCTTCCCTTGTCTATGACGTCAAGACCTCGCGTCAGCTTTGGGTCCTGTGTCGTGATGCCTGTCGGGCAGCGGTTGGTGTTGCAGACGAGGGATTGAACGCAGCCCATTGCCAGCATCATACCGCGGGCGCTGTTGCACAGGTCAGCGCCGAGGGCGAGCGCCTTGGCCATGTGAAATGCGGTGAACAGCTTGCCGGCGGCGATGACTCGAATGTCGTCACGCAGATCGAAACCGATAAGACAGTCAACCACAAACGCCAGGCCGTCACGCAGCGGCATGCCTACGGAGTTGCTGTACTCAAGGGGCGCTGCGCCCGTGCCGCCCTCGCCGCCGTCTACCGTGATAAAGTCCGGCCGGATTCCCGTTGCTACCATGGCTTTGCAGATCGAAATGAACTCGCTTTCCCGGCCGACGCACAGCTTGAAGCCGACCGGTTTCCCATCGGACAGCTGCCGCAGGTGATGGATGAAGTTGAGCAGTTCCCTGGGGGATGAAAACGCGCTGTGGGTAGACGGGGAAACGACCTCGATGTGCGGTTCAACGCCGCGAATGGAGGCGATGAGGTCGTCGTTCTTGCTCGCCGGCAGAATGCCGCCGTGGCCCGGTTTCGCACCCTGGGACAGTTTGATCTCTATCATGCGTACGCTGTCGAGCGTCGCGGTGTCGCGGAATTTCTGCGCAGAAAAAGTGCCATCGGCGTTGCGACAGCCGAAGTAGCCAGTACCGATCTGCCACACCAGGTCACCGCCGTGTTCGCGATGGAACGCTGACAGTCCGCCTTCACCTGTATTCTGGTAGAAGCCCCCCAGTGCAGCACCCCGATTCAGCGCCCGCACGGCATTCGCGCTCAACGCGCCAAAACTCATCGCAGAGATGTTCAGCAGGGAAGCGTCGTAGGGTTTCTGGCAGTCAGCGCCGCCGATACGCACACGGGGATCCGGATCCAACTCTCTGACGTTGAGTGCGCCGATGGAATGGCCGATCCACTCGTAGCCGTTTCGCTCGGTGTCGACCCGGGTGCCGAAGGGAATGCTGGACAGGTCGCCCTTTGCCCGCTGGTAGATGATCGTGCGGAACATGCGGCTGACTGGCGCGCCGTCGGTGTCTGATTCCAGCAGGTATTGCCGTATGAAGGGTCGCAGGTGCTCGATCGCCCAGCGCCCCCTGGCGATAAGTGGGAAGTTGCGTCGCAGGGTATGCCTGTGCTGCAGCATGTCCTGCAGTCCGAGGCCCAGCGTAACGAGGAGAAGCAAAAACAGAAACCAGGCCCAGAAGGTGTCAAGACCGATATAGTACAGAAGGGCAAAAAGCAGGGCGTGAGTGAGGAGAAACCACAGGTGCATTATTAAAGCTCTTGATTGCAGCGCAGCCGCTCAGTGTACACAAAACCAGGGCTTGGCTCAGTACTTGCTGCAGTCTCTGCTAGCTGCAATCTCCGCCCCGGTCGGTGTGAACAAGGCCAAGCTTTTTTTCAGGCCAGTCGAAGGTAGCGCGTAACAGCAGCTATAAAAAAGGGCGCCACCTATGAGGGGGGGATGGTAGCGCCCAGGGGAAGGTCCTGCCTGTTTACCGTTGATGGCCTCAGCCGCCAGCAGTTTTGTTGTTAACGATGGCGGGCGAACGGTGGCCGTCCGTCGAAAACGGTCTTTTCAACCACTCTGGCCTCCTCGAGTACCGCAATATCGCTGACCGGCAGCTTTTCGCTGCGGCGCGAATAGGGTGGTTTACCTGTGCGGTCCACAGTGCGAACGGTGACCATTTCGCGACTGATGTCACTGACTGGTGCAGTCTGCAGACGAGCCGTGTCCACGACGTCCAAAGTCACGAGTTCACGCTTGAACGGTGGATGACCGGATCGGTCGACTTTCCAGACTTTGACAGTTTCCGTTGTCAGATCACTGTGCATTGATTCGGCCTGTGTCTGGAGAGCGAAAATCCCGGTGAGTGCGACTAATCCGACAACACGTAACGTTGACTTGTACATGGTGGCGTCCTCCTCTGTTTCGAAAACGAGATCAAGTCTAGCGTCAATCATGATATTCAACGACATAAATAATGAGGCTTCAACATAGATAAAAACTATCGTTCAGCGTCAGAACCTGCCTGTTGCCCACCGCTGTGACGCGCCCATTCAGTGCATCAATGCAACATCCTGGTGCGCCTGAGGGCTTGCCGGCGCCGACTTGAGAGGTTGGGGCCCTGTAGCCTGGGGCTGCCGGCGAGCACCACACTGATGGCGCAATGCTTGCAGTATTCCTCCGTGTTCAAGCGGCCGACCCAGGATGGCGACTGCAATCGAGGCAAAACGGGACACGCGATGAGGCACTGCACGCACGACGAGAAAGGCCGGAGTGACCCTGTGAGTGGTTCAGGCAGTCAGCGCAATGCAAAAGGCGGCTGTTGCCGTGGTGTGGTTTTGATGCCGCTACTGCGCCTGGTTCTTTGCCTGCTGCCCGGTGCCTGCAGCAACGCAGTTGCAATGGATTTCGATCACCAGGTGCCGCTCATGATCTCGCCCGGCGGCAGTTTTTATGTGACGTCACATGTTGCCGGCATCGAGGCGGATTTTCTGGTTGATACCGGTGCGGGTTACGTCACGGTGGACAGCAAATTATTCATAGCCCTCCGCAAAGAGAGTGCAGTCCGGGAGGTACGTCGGGTCGCCGCCAGGCTCGCGAATGGCAAACTGAAACCGGTGACTGTTTACGAGGTCGAGCACTTTGTCATTGGTGAAGGCTGTAATGTCGGTCCGGTGGAGGTTGCGGTGCTCGAGGGCGCAGGTCGAAACCTGCTGGGTCTGAGTGCACTCACCCGCGCTGCTCCCTTTGCCGTCCACACGTCACCACCGGCACTCGCGCTGAGCGGTTGCGGACTCGGCCCGTCAGTTGCGACTCGTGATTGACGCGGTGATTGATCGCGGCTCAGGCGTTCAGCACTTCCACCACACCGCCAACGCTTGAGCGCAACAGCCTGTGGTCAGCTGGGGAAAAGCCAGCGTTCGATGGATTGGCGGTTACAGATCGTCAGCTGCTGTGACTCCGGCGCCAGACCCTCGCTGTGGGGTTCAATGTTCAGGCGCTGCAGAACATAGGGGATCAAAGTACCGCGCGTGGCAACGGCGAGGACTCCATCGCGCATGCCGTAGTCCTGCATCACGACATCCTGCTGGGCTGTTGTGAGACGCGGGTCAGGAACCAGCTTCAGGGTAACCCGCGTATGCCAGCCAGTATCGTCAGCCCCGGTTCTGTCACTGTGTCCCAGCAGCTCGGGCTCGCCGCGGAAGCGGCTCAGGACAAAGTCACGGTAGTCCCGGTTTTTTTCACACCAGGCTCTCACATGCCATCGCAGGCCGCTGAACACCAGTGTGTGTGGAACGATAATGCGGCCCTCGCGATCCGGGTTGCTGATGGAGACATAATCCACTTCGAGACGCTGCGGCCGTCTGGCCGCCTGCAGCAGCGGGCGAAGGACAGCGGGCCGGACATCGCGGACAGGCAGGGACAAAACCTCGATGTTGCGCAATTCGAGCGAGAGTGACTCGAAAACGTGACTGAGTTCGGCGTTGCGCGCCGCAAGGTGCAGATACTCATCGGCGAGGCCGCTGGTCAACTGTGGTCGGAAATCCTGGCTGGGTCGATACCCCTTCAGGTATTTGTCGTAGTGCAGATTACCCCTGCCGATGCCACGCAGATACGCGTTGATATCCTTGCTTGCCTGCTGTCGGCCGATACCGAACGTATCGCAAAGATGCCGCGTGGTCAGTCGTCCTTCCCACAAACTGATGATCTCAATGAAGCGGTAGCGAAGCAGTCGATCCCAGCGAAATGGCCAGGGGTCTTTTTCATCGCCAAAGGACACGCCCGTGACTCCCTGGCGGCAGCCCGAGGTGCAGGGCAGACGTCGACTCGCGCGCAGTACAGGCTGGCGTCAATGTATTTCGAAGCGACAGACGCCGTCCCCGCAGGCGCCACACCGGGTTTCGACGCATATCACTCGTGGATCGACAAGGGCGCGGAAGAGGCGCTCGAAAACCGCCGAGTGCCAGCTGCACACGACATGCTCAGCCGATTCGCCCCGTACAACCGGATTGTTTTCCAGCTCGAATATGACAGGATGTCGGCTGGCTACCCGGAACTGCCCGGATCCCGCAAAGCTCCAGGCATGCTTTTCGATGAGGCCGCAAAGGACAGGGGATGCGAGCCAGGCCGGCATGTGTGCCAGTGCAGTTGCGGCCACCGGCGGCATACGCGTTGCAATGATCCAGTTGCCTGTGCGCTCACCGGCATAGCGGGTGATCTGGTCGGCTACCTCAGGGAACTCCTGCCGCAGTGCCTGATGTACTGCCGCAGCGGGCGCCTCATCGCAGAGGTAATCAGCCGCCGGAAGTTGCATTACACCGGCGGCTCTCAGAACGCGATTACTGGCAAGATCTCCAAGCATCTCGCCAATCACGGGAATGAGCTGCAGTATCGTCATTGGGCCGATAGGCGCCGACGCAGCCATCTGCTTCATGTCGACGTGCCTGGCCACAGTCGCGACCTGGCACCGCTGGTACGTGCTTGAGGACTGGGCATCAACACTCCTGGGAAAAGGAATCTCGCTGGCGACGACACGCGTCGCCGCCGGCCGATCAATTTTCCATCTTTTTGCTCATGGAGTCTGCCGTGTCACTGGCTGTCTTCTTGGCATCGTCAGTCATGTCGCCCGCCTTGTCCGCCGCGTCATCTGCCATGTTCTTGCCATCTTCCATCATGCCGCTGGCGCTATCAGAGGCTTCATCCATTGCCTCGCCGGCACTGTCGGCACCGTCGCTCATGGCATCCGAAGCATCGTTAGCCGTATCTTCGGCCCAGTCCTTAGCGTCGTTCATTGAACTCTTAGCCGCATCGCCTGCGTCTTCTGCCGTGTCCATGGCTTTCTGGCCGGCTTCCTCAGCCTCTTCCTTGCTGCAGCCGGAAAAGACCGTAGCCATAGCGGCAACGATAAATGCCCCCAGAATGTGTTTCGCGTTCATTTCGAAATCCTCTCATGATCGTCAAAAAATTGTTGTCATCATAGGTCACGGTACTGGGCTGAAAGAATCTAAGCCCGCCATTAAAGGCTATACCCTAAGCGAGTGCAGGTAAAGCCGCGGTATCATGGTCATAGTGACGAAGTCGCGGATGGTGGAGTGATCTGGTAACCGCGCTTGCCGTAACAATATCTTACCCCTCCATCAGAAATCCGGAGATAGATGCTATGTCGCACCGTTTTTACTCAGTCATTTCTTCCCTGTTTCTCTGCCTGCTCGTTCTTCCCGCGCAGGGCCAGACCCGCCTCTCAGAGGGGGACGTGGCGCCGGATTTCGTGCTTCCCGCCTCCGATGGCAATACCTACCGTCTATCGGACCTCAAGGGGGAAACTGCGGTGGTGCTCGCCTGGTTTCCTCGCGCGTTCACCTCTGGCTGTACCGTGGAGTGCAAGTCGCTGGCACAGAATGGTGACCAGATCCGGAAATTTGAGGTGAGCTATTTCATGGCGAGCACCGACCCGGTGGCGAAGAACGCCGACTTCGCCGTGGAGACGGAAGCCGATTTTCCACTGTTGAGCGATCCGGGCGGGGACGTGGCGAAGGCCTACGGCGTGTACAGCAATGGGTTTGCGCGTCGCCATACCTTCTACATCGATCGTGATGGCGTCATTGCGCGCATAGATCGTTCCGTACGACCCAGCACGTCCGCGGAAGACATGATTGCGAACCTGGAGGATCTGGACGTAGCTCGCCGCTGATGCTGTGATTCTTGGCCCGCGCCGATGGTGCGGGCGGTGAGGCGATGGTCATGGGCGAATGCCGCCGGCGTTCTGCCCGGTGAAAAAGGATATCCAGCGCGTGGTTTACTGCAACAGGGAGAGTAGACTACGCGCCCTGTTTTCCGGATAGGTCGACCGTGTTTTCCCTGTTTACGCTGAAAGAGCTGTTCCGTCTCGCGCTGCCGATGGTGGTATCCCAGGGTGCCTTTGCGCTGATGATGTTCGCGGACCGTTTTTTCCTGTCGCGGATAGATGCAGTTCATGTCGCCGCCTCCCTTGGCGGCGGCGTCACCTTTTTTGTCGCCATATGTTTTTTCACCGGTATCGTGTCCTACGGCAACGCTCTCGTGGCACAGTACTACGGTCGACGAACACTTGAATTCTGTCCCAGGGTGGTGACCCAGGGGGTGTTCATTGCCCTGGGCAGTCAGCCGGTACTGTTGCTGGCAGCCCTGATTGTACCCAGCGTATTTGCCGCCATGGGCCATGAACCGGCCCTGGTTGCGCTGGAGACGCCCTATTTTCAGATACTGATGGCCGGCTCGTTCTTCTTTCTGGTCAAGAATGCGCTGGCCTCTTATTTTACCGGGATCGGTCGAACACGGGTCGTCATGATCAGCGATGTCATCGGCGTGTTGCTTAACATTCCTCTCAGCTACGTCCTGATTTTTGGCAAGTTTGGCCTGCCACCGATGGGGATATCAGGCGCGGCGATTGGCACCGTGATTGCGGGTGTTCTTACCATAGGCATATACGGCCTGTTCTACTTCAATCGCATACACGCCTCCCGCTTCAGCGTGCGCGAATCCTTTCATTTCGATCGCGCGATCATGCGCCGCTACCTGCGCCTGGGGTTTCCGTCCGGATTCGAGTTTTTTATCAGCATGGGGACGTTCAATATCTTTATGCTCCTGTTCCAGGCCTACGGCATTGCCGAGGGCGCCGCCATGGCCATCGTGTTCAACTGGGACATGCTGTCGTTTGTCCCCATGATGGGCCTGAGCATCGCCATTATGAGCCTGATCGGCCGTCACGTGGGCGCAGATGACATGTCCCGCGCCACACAGGTCATCAGTTCGGGGTTTGTTATCGGCATCGGCTACTCGGGTGTACTGGCTGTCTGCTTTTTCATTTTCCGGACTGACCTGCTGGAGGTGTTCGCCACGCCTGGCCAGGATTTTTCCGAAATTCTCGATATCGGCGAAAAAATGATGCTTGGCATGGTCTGCTATGTGATGGCCGATGCAGTCATTCTCGTCTGCAGTGGCACGCTGCGCGGGGCAGGGGATACGCGCTGGCTGATGTTTGCCTCCATTTCCATTCACGTCATTATGCTGCTGGTGCAGCTCATCGTGATTCTCGTCCTTAAGCAGGGGCCTCTGGTGAGCTGGTGGGTTTTTGTCGCCACACTGGTGCTGAATGCGCTGATATTCGCCGGGCGCGTGTTCGCCGGTCGCTGGCGTCAGCCGGAGCGGCTCGCGCGCGTGATGGCGCATTGAGGCCCCGGTGCCCAGGCACCGGACCTTGAGAGCTCGCGCAGGCGTAGTTAAAGAGTCAGCATGCGGCGAATAAAGCTTTGGTTGCCCTGCTCGCGGCGTCGCAACGCCAGAAGCTCGTCGAGCTGGCCGTCTATTTCGCTGGCAACCCGATCGCGAATGTTGCGACGCGTCTTTGC
>JBHEPQ010000033.1:0-6744 GCA_046260215.1 Chromatocurvus sp. | reverse complement strand
GCGCACCGCGGTGCACCAGCTCGCCGGGTTCCCCCGGGCCGCATAGCGCGCCCTCGCTGTTTACCACCAGGATCTCGGCATTGGGAATGGCCTTGCCGATAGACTCGGGGCGGTGTTCCAGCTCCGCGGGGTCGAGATAGGTGGAGCGGAACGCCTCGGTCAGTCCGTACATCAGGAAAATGCGGGTCTGCGGTAGCAGGCGCTGCAGCGTTCGCGTGGTCGCCACCGGCATCTTGCCGCCGGTGTTGGTGATATAGCGCAGGCTGCGAGCGGCCTCTTCGGGCCAATCGCACTGCACCAGCTGGTTCCACAGGGGTGGTACGCCGGCCAGCCCGGTCACGCCGTAGCGGGCAACGGCGCGAATCACATCTCGGGGCAGAAGGTAATCCAGCAGCACACAGGACGCGCCGCGGCTGAAGGCGGTGGTGAGCTGGCTCAGGCCGGCGTCAAAGCTCAGCGGCAGCACGGCGAGGATCCGGTCCGCTGCGGTGTTCTCCAGATAGGTCGCCACGCTGTCTGCGCCGGCGAGCATGTTGCGGTGGGTCAGCACCACCCCCTTGGGATTGCCGGTGCTGCCCGAGGTGTAAAGAATGGCCGCCATGTCCTGGTCGATGCGCCGGTGGCCGCTGCACTCTCCCTGATCCTGCGTGAATTCCTGCCAGGATGTCAGCTCAGCCTGACTGTCCACATTTGCGTCATCATCGGGGGCATCCACAAGAACGACCCGCAGGATACTGGCGAGATCCACAGCGGCGTCGCACAGCTGTTGCCAGCGCTGTGTCGACGTGACCAGCGTGTGTGTGTGGCAGTGGTTCGCGATATAGCTGACCTGCCGTGGCTTGAGCACCGGGTTGATCGGCACAAAGGTGGCCCCAGCGCGGGCGCTGCCGAAAATGGCGGCAACGGTCTCTGGTTGTTTGGGCAGGTAGATGCCGACCCGCTCGCCCGCGGCGACGCCACGCTGCATAAGGCCGTTGGCGAATCCGCGGATGAGCGACTCAAGCTCCGCATAGGTGAGGGTGTGGTTTTTGTGAAGCAGCGCAGGGGCATCCGCTTGCTGTTCTGCCTGCTCCCTGATTAACTCGTGCAGAAGATCGGACATGCTGTCTGCTTACCCGTGTACTGTTGGCGTCAGGAGATGCGGAGTGTGTCCCGAGTCGCTGTCAGCCACAAGGGTGCGGCGCGATTCTGTGATGGACATCGCGCCGGTCGTCCGGCTGTCGCTACTCAATACCGGAGTTGCACCATGCGAGCTGTCGTGAGAATACTGTGCCTGCTGATCCTGTCGGCCAGCGCGGTCGTGGCCAGGGACCTGCCAGACGTGATCGATGGCGTGCGCCCGGCCATTGTCGGTGTCGGTACGGCGTATCCGCCACGTCAGCCCATTGCCGGCCAGCGCCCCAACCAGCTGATGGGCACCGGCTTTGTGGTCGGTGACGGCCAGCTGGTTGTGACTAATCACCACGTCCTTCCGGAGTCTCTCGACTACGACAACCGTCAGTCATTGGCGGTGTTTGCCGGTCGCGGCCGCGATGCGAAGGTGCATATCGCCAAGGTTGTGGCCCGCGATGCGGAGCATGACCTGGCGATCCTGCGCATCGAGAGCACGCGTCTGCCCACCCTGCCGCTGGGTGATTCTAAGGGCGTGCGCGAGGGCGAGACCATGGCCTTTACCGGGTTCCCCATCGGTGCCGTGCTCGGCCTGTATCCCGTGACGCACCTCGGTATCGTCTCATCGATAACGCCAATTGCGCGCACGGCAGGGGACTCCAGCGAGCTCTCCGCGGTGGCGCTGCAGCGCATGCGCAATCCCTATGACGTGTTCCAGCTCGACGCCATCGCCTATCCGGGCAACAGCGGCAGCCCCGTGTACCGCCCGCATACCGGCGAGGTGATCGGTGTGGTCAACAGCGTGTTCGTCAAGGAATCGCGGGAGACTGTGCTGGAGCGTCCTTCCGGTATCAGCTACGCCATTCCCGTGCGGTTTGTACACGCGCTGCTTGGTAGCATTGGCGTCACGGATTGATTTGGGGTACCTGGGCCGTTGCGAAACCAAAAGCGATGATTATCGGTCGACCCACCCACCGGGTACTGTTCCTGTGCACCGCGAACGTGTGTCGATCGCCTCTGGCGGAGGCGCTTCTTAGACGCCGTCTGCGCGAGCGGGGCTTGCATCGGCAGGTGGCCGTGGCGTCCGCAGGTACACGGGTAGGCCAGCCCGGGCGACGACCGGATCCGCGGGTTGTGCAGCTCTGTGCGGCAGCCGGTGTGTCGCTGCGCGGCGTGCGCGCGCGAGCGGTGAAACAGAGTGCGCTGGAGCGCAGTGACAGCATACTCGTGATGGAACCGCAGCACCTGGATGACCTCGCGGCACAGGGTGTACCGCAGCAGGTTCTCGAGCGAGTGCAGCTGTTGGGTAGGTATCTGCCCCCCGGGTATCCCGCACCGAAGGACAGCGCCATTCCCGACCCCTATTTCGCCGACCGCGAGGGCTTTCTCTCGGTTTACCAGCAGATCGATGCCGCGGTGCTGCAGTGGGTGGCGGTTTTATTGCAGCCAACTTTCGACTCGACCTCGGATGCCGAAGGGACCTGACCGCGCAACGGGACCCGATGCCGCCGCAGGAATATGGGATGCAGTTACCGGTTTTTGATTTTTATGCCACTGCAATTTTGTCCGTCGTGCCCCGCCTGGGGTAATCTGCTCGCGTGATCAATTATTCGCCCGGAGTTCGCATTATGAAGATCAAGAGATGGGTGGCGGGTTTCACAGTGGCCGCGGCGTTGGCAGCGTGCTCCTCGCCGGAGTCGCCCGAGGTGTTGCTTGAGCGCGCCCGGGAGGCCTTAGCCGAGGGCAAGACAAATGCTGCGGTGATCGACATCAAGACTGCGCTACAGCAGGAGAGCGACAACGCGCAGGCGCGGCTGCTGTTCGGTCGCGCTTATTTAATGCAGAACGACCCCGCCTCTGCCGTGGACGAATTCCGCCGGGCAGCAGACAGCGGGCTTGCGGAAGCCGAGGCAGAGTATGCCCGGTCGCTGGTTGCTGCGGGGCGTGCCGCTGAGTTGATCGAGTTTCACGAGCAGTCCGATCCGGCGCCCGCAGCTTCAGGTGATCCGCTCTATCTCGCGGCCCTTGCGCGCGCCTACAGCGGCCGTGGCAATGCTGCAGCAGCTGAGGCCGCACTTGATCAGGCCGCTGCCGATGGCGCCGACAGCGCCTATCTGCGGGTTACCCACGCACTTGCTGCCCTCGTTGACAGCCGCGAAACCGAGGTCGCCGCGGGGCTGCTGGCGCGTGCGACAAGCGATTATCCGCAGGACGCAGAGGCGTGGAGTCTGCGCGCAGATATCGCTCGCCTTGAAGGCGACCTCGAGTCCGCTGCAGATTTTTACGCCCGTGCCGCTGAGCTCAGCCCTGCGCGTCTGGCCGACCGACTCAAGTTTGTTGATGTTGCCCTGCAGCTAGGCCGCACAGAGGATGCGGAGGCGCAACTCGCGCGCCTCGAAAAAGTGATTCCCGACCACCCCGGCGTAAACTTCGCCCGCGGTCGCATGCTGTTGGAGTCCGGCGATTATAAGGCGGGGCTGCAGGAGCTGTCGCGGGTGCTCGGCAGCATCCCGCAGCACGCCGGCAGTCTGTATCTTGCGGGTGCGGCTAATGCCAGGGAGGGCAATTTCGCCACCGCGCAGAGCCAGCTTGCACAATTTCTGGAGGCTCAACCTGGCCACGTGGCGGCGCGTCTGGAGCTGGCCAATGTCTACCTCCAGATGCAGGAACCCGCGGCGGCAGAGGACCTGTCAAGGCGGGTACTCGACACGGACCCGCAGAATACCGGGGCGATGCGTCTCCTCGCTACCGCCCTGGGTACCCAGGGACTGTTTGCAGAGAGCGCGCAGGTGTACGCCGACCTCGCTGCAATAGAACCCGATGCCCTCGACGCCCGGGTGGGCCTTGGGACCACGCGGCTGCTGTCCGGCGACAGCCAGGGTGGGCTGGCCGACCTGCGCACGGCCCTTGCCAACAATCCCGACAGAAGCGAACTGCGAGAGCGGCTGATTGCCAGTGAATTGGCGCTGGGTAACATTGAGGGCGCCAGGGCCGACGCCCAGGCCTATCTCGAAGCCAGTGGCGACAGCCTGCGCGCCCTGATTCTCGCCGGGCGCGTAGCGCTGCAGTCTGGCGAGGGCGCGGAAGCCCGCCGCCTGTTCGAGGAGGTTCTGGGACGGGACCCGCACAACCGCGACGCCAACGGAGGGCTCGCCGCGCTCGCCCTGGCCAACAGCGATATAGCGACGGCGCGAGATCACTTCGAGGATTCGCTGCAGGGTCACCCGGGTGATCCTGCCACCCTGATGAATCTGGCTGTGCTGGCGGAGCGCTCCGGTGATCTAGACGCGATGGAGGCATCGCTGCTTGCGGCCATCGACAGCAACGAGGATGCGCTGCGCCCGCGCGTGGCACTGGCTCGCTACCGCACGGGTCAGGGGAACCCCGAAGCGGCTATCCGCCTGCTCACCCGGGTCGAGCGTGACAACGCTGACTCGTTCGCCCTGCACCACACCCTGGCCACGGCGCACCTCGCCAACGACTCGCCGGCCTTCGCTCTGGACAGTGCCCGGCGCGCGCTCGATCTACAGCCACAACAGCCGGCGGCCCTGATCATTGCAGCGCGGGCCGAGCAGGCCAATGGTCGGTATGCGGACGCCCAGGCTCACATGGAAGCGGCGCTGGCGCTGGTCGATGACGTCAGCGTGCGCAAGCTGCTGGTGGAAAACCTGCTCCAGCAGAACAAGCTGGACGTCGCGCGTGAACAGATACAGATGCTGCCCGACGCGGAGCGGGAAGCGCCCGCCACTCGACTGCTTCTGGGTCGCATCGCCATGGCGCAGGAGGAATTTGCCAAGGCGGAGGCTCTGTTTCAGTCACTCTTTGATGCGCAGGGGGACAGCGTCAGCCTCGCGTACCTGACCGGCGCGCAGTGGGCGTTGGGCAGACAGCAGGAGGTGATTGCGAGCCTGCAGGCATGGCTGGGTGAGAATCCTGGGGATGTCGAATTGCGCAACCAGCTGGCAACGCGCTACCTGATGGCGGCTGATGAGGAAGCCGCTCGCAGCGAGTACTTGCGTCTGCTGGAAGAGGCACCGGAAAGCCCGATGGTGCTCAATAACCTGGCCTGGCTTGAGCGGGAGCGAAACCCTGAGGAGGCGCTGGAATACGTGCGTCGCGCCTCGGAACTCGCCCCCGACAGCGTTCAGATCATGGACACGCACGCGATGGTTGAGCGCGAGCGGGGCAATTACGCGGTGGCGCTGCGGCTCAGCACGAAGGCCCTGAAGGCGGCGCCGGACGCGCCGGAGTTGCGCCTGAACCGGGCCTTGATCCTGGTCGACGCCGGTCGCCCCGCGGAGGCACGGGCGCTGCTTGAGGAGCTGGTTGCCGGCCCTGCTTCGCCGCAGCACGAGGAAGCCCGGGCACTGCTGGCGACGCTATAGGACGTTATAGGACGCTTTGGTGTTTTGGGATCAGCGCCCGGGGGGGACTCCTCCGGGACCTGACCCCAGAAGGGTTCTGCCCCCTCCTATGCACCGACCAGATCATCAACCGTGACACGCAGCGCAGCTGCGAGTCGCCGATAGACATCCACCGTTCCCTCACGCTTGCCGAGCTCGATCTGCGCCAGGTAGGCCTGCGAAATGGCGCAGGCGCTGGCCAACTGCTGCTGGGAAAGTGCTCGATGTTCAGGACCAGAACCCGCACTTCTCCGTCCCGGACCTCCCTAAATGCCCGATAATCGCCGATCCGCAGCCGGCAGGCATTTCTCCCTTCAGCGGCTTGATATCAATGCCTCGAGGCTCAACATCGGCTATCTGCTGAAAAGCCTGTGAACGAGGGTTCCTGTTACTTCAGCTTGCGGGGTCCGATGCAAAAGTAGCGCCGAGGTAGTACCGCTCAAGCTGCTTGTAAACTTCAGGATAGGCTGCCTTCAAGGTCTCCGGATACTCAAAGTAATACTCCGTGGCAACGGCAAAGAATTCTGGCGGCGACTCTGCAGCATAGGGGTCAATGGCGGTGTTGCGACCAGCATTGACTTCTGCGCCTAGTTTTTCGAAAGCGGCGGTGAACACACGGGTCCACTCAGCCCGATCCATGTCGCGACGCAGGGGCGGCATGCCGGTGGCTGTGCCGCTTAAGGCATCCAGTTTATGCGCAAACTCATGGAGGATAATGGCGCCGTTCAAATCGGCGTCCGGCTCATCGGTAGCAATATCTCCCCAGGAAAGAATTATGGGCCCCCGATCCCAGGACTCGCCGGCCAGCTCTTCCTCGCTGATGTGCAGCACGCCGGCCTCGTCCAGCGTCTCGTGCCGGACACGGAAAGTGTCGGGATAGACGATGACCTCTGTCCAGCCGCGAAACGGACGCAAGCCCTGGTTCATATGCAGGATCAGTAAACACGCCTGGGCAGCAATGCAGGTGCGCATTGAGCTGTTTATCTTCAGCCCGTTGGCACCACTGAAGACCTTTTCTTGAACAAAGGCGCTCGTCAGCTGACGGAGATGTACGCGCTCCAGCGGAGCAAGCTGGTCCAATAGAGGTAGTTTTGCCTTGGCTGCTTGCCATTGAGGTAAGGGAAGGCGCTGTAGGCGCCGGATCCGTGCCTCGCGGGATCGCTGCCACTGTCGATATATTTTACACAGCATGATGGCGGAATCTGGTCAACTGCCGGGAAGGTATCGCAAG
>JBHEPQ010000323.1:0-4430 GCA_046260215.1 Chromatocurvus sp. | reverse complement strand
GATCATGGTCCTGGCCGCCCCCGCCGGGATCGCGCTGATGCTTGGACTGGTGTCCACCGGCGCCTTCATCGGCGGCGCCGTGGCCGTGGTTCTGGTCTATCGCCTGGCGACCGACAGCACCGGCACCTCGGTGGCTACCATGTTGCTCGCCGGCATCGGCATCACGGCGCTCGCCGGTGCCGCGGTCAGCCTGCTTGAGTTCTACGCCGACAACCAGCTGCTGCGGCGCATCAGCCTGTGGAAGATGGGCAGCTTTGACAATGCCCGGCTGCCCGAGCTGGTCCTGGCAATCGCCGTGACCGCACTGCTCGGAGCGGCGCTCCCGCGCTACGCGGATGCACTGAATGCGCTGCTTCTGGGTGAATCCGAAGCGGCACATCTGGGCATTGACGTCGCGCGCCTGAAGCGCCATCTGGTTGCCTGGGTTGCCCTGGGCGTCGGTGTGTCTGTAGCACTGGCCGGGACCATAGCGTTCGTCGGTCTGGTCGTGCCGCACATGATGCGCCTGCTGACCGGGCCCGATCATCGCTATCTGATTCCCGCATCCGCGCTGGCCGGCGCACTGCTGTTGATGTGCGCAGATACCGCGGCGCGCCTGCTGGCACCGCCGGCAGAGGTGCCCGTGGGCATCCTCACCGCACTGCTCGGCGTGCCGTTTTTCATCTCTCTGCTGCGTCAGCGGCGTCAGTACGGTCTGCCAACGGCGTGATAACGCTCAGCCTGGACAACGTCAGCGCCGGATGGGGGTCCTGCGCAGTGCTCACGGGTATCAGCCTGCGCTGCAGTGCCGGAGATATCCTCGGCCTGCTGGGACCGAACGGCGCGGGCAAGTCCACCCTGCTGCGCCTGGTTGCGGGGGACACTCCGCTGCTCGAGGGCAACGCGGAATTCCACGGTAGCGCACTGGCTGGATGGTCGGCCGCGGCCCGGGCACGTCGCATCGCCTACCTGCCGCAGGCGTCCTCCCTGGCGTTTCCGTTCACCGTATCCGAGGTAGTCGCCCTCGGTCGTCTGCCGCATACAGCGGGCAGACGCTGCGATATGGCGCTGATCGAACAGGCGCTAGAGGCCACCGATACCCGGGCCATCGCCGATCGTTTCTACACACTGCTGTCCGGCGGCGAGAGGCAACGCGCGCAGCTCGCCCGCGTGCTCTGCCAGCTGGAGACTGACAGCCACAACGGATCGCTTGAGGGCAGTCTGCTGCTGCTCGATGAACCCACTGCCGCCCTGGACCTGCGGCACCAGCAGCAGCTTGTCACGCGGCTGCGGGCGCTGGCGAGGCGCGGCTGCACCGTGCTTGTGGCCCTGCACGACATCAATCTGCTGGCAAGCCTGTGCCATCGGGTCATGGTGATTGACCACGGGCACAGCGTCGCCCTCGGCACCCCGGGCAATATCTTCCAGCCAGACTTTCTGCAGTCCCTGTACGGCACACCGCTTCGCGTCAGCACGCATCCTACCGGAGGTTATCCCCTTGTTTTTCCAGCGTAGGCAGGCACGGCCGGGAGTACCGCGACGTTGCATCCGGGCGAAAGCGGGCCCGGCGGTCCATCGCCTGAAACAGCTCGTCACGGCCACGGCGTGTATGCTGTGTCTCCTGACGGCCCTGCCCGGATCGGGTAATGGCATCAGCGCCACTGGCAGCGATGGCGTAACAGTGACCCTGCCACAGCCCGCCCAACGCATCATTGCCCTGGCACCCCACCTGGCCGAAAACCTGTTCGCCGCCGGGGCGGGCAACGCCCTGGTGGCCACGGTGGAATACAGCGACTACCCGGCCGCGGCACGCGATATCCCGCGCATTGGCGGCTACAACAGTCTCAGTATTGAAGCGATGGTTGCGCAGCGGCCCGATCTGGTTCTGGCCTGGGGGTCGGGCACGGGCAGCAATATCGTCCGGCGATTGAGGGAATTCGGTATTCCTGTCTACACAGACGAAATACGCCGCCTGGCCGATATTCCCGACTCTTTGCGCGCCATCGGCAGGCTTTCCGGGACAGAGAAATCCGCAGCGCGCAGCATCAACCGGTTTGAGCAGGGACTGACTGCTCTACAGGAAAACTCCACGGGGTCGATGCGACTCGCGGTTTTCTACCAGATCTGGCACGACCCGCTGCAGACGATAGGTGGCGAGCACCTGATCAGCGAAGTCATTGCCCTGTGCGGTGGCTACAATATTTTCAACGATGTGCGGGGTCTGGCACCACGCATCAGTCGCGAGTCGGTATTGTTGCGTAACCCCGATGTGATTGTCGCCAGCGGCAGCAGCCAGAGCGTTGCGAACTGGCTCTCCCAATGGCGTTCAGTGCCCGGACTGCGGGCCGTGCAGACAGACGCGCTGTACATCATCAACCCCGACCTGATCGAGCGGCCCACACCGCGCCTGCTGTCCGGTGCGCGCCAGCTCTGCACGAGGCTCGACAGCGCCAGGGCAGCCCTGGCGGATTAAGCCTGCTCTTCGCTGACAGCGCCGGTGGCGGCGGTTCCACCCAGCGGCATGCGATCGATCGCATAGGTATAGACCACGTCGGTGCTTGAGTTAAGAGCGGTCTCGGCGGAATCCTGCAGCACACTTATCACAAAACCGACGGCCACCACCTGCATCGCCACGTCCAGCGGAATGCCGAACAGCGAGCAGGCCAGCGGTATCAGCAAAAGGCTGCCGGATGGCACGCCGCTGGCGCCACAGGCGGCAAGCGCCGAGACCACGCACAGCACCAGCGCAGCGCCGAAGGACACATCGATGCCCATGGTGTTGGTGGCCGCCAGCGTCAGCACGGTAATGGTGATGGCCGCACCGGCCATGTTCACCGTTGCGCCGATAGGGATGGTCATGCTGTACAGCTCCTCACTGATACCCAGCGTCTTTGCCAGGGTCAGGTTGACGGGAATGTTGGCCGCCGAGCTGCGCGTGAAGAACGCCGTGATACCGGAACCTTCAAGGCAGCGCAACACGATCGGATACGGATTCTCCCGGGTGAGCAGAAACACCAGAAGCGGATTTACCAGCAGCGCCATGACCAGCATCGCGGAAACCAGCAGCAGGGCCACGCTGGCGTAACCCGCCAGGGCACTGGCGCCGGACGTCGCAACCGTTGACGCCACCAGCCCAAAAATCCCGACCGGGGCGAGGCGGATCACGTAGCGCACCACGTCGGAGACGCCGCCGGCCAGCGTCGACAGATGGTTGCGAAACGCCTCGGGGGCCGACCGGAAGCTGACACCGAGCAGCACGGCCCAGGTCAGACAGCCAAGGAAGTTGCCTGTCAGCAGCGCATTGATCGGATTGTCCACCAGTTTGAACAGAACATCGGCGAGCACATCCCCCACGGCTGCCGGCGGTGTGCCCTCGGCCGCGCCGGCCAGCATCAGGGTCTGCGGGAAAATCCAGCTCAGGGTCAGTGCGACCAGCGCAGCGCTCACCGTACCCGCAAGGTACAGCAGCAGGGTCAGAAAGGTCTTGCGGCCATCATTGCCGCTCTCGTGGCGATTGGCGATAGCAGACATGACCAGCAGCATCACCAACAGCGGCGCAACCGCCTTGAGCATGCTGACAAACAGCTGACCGGCAAGACCGACAGCCTCGCCCGCCGCCGGTAGCAGCAGACCCAGCAGGGCCCCGAGAACAACGCCCGCGAGTATCTGAGGGACCAGACCCCAGCGCAGCGGGTTCAGCAGCATGGGATCAGTCCAGCAGGTCTGGCTGCTCGGCAACGATGACGTCGTACAGCGGCTGGAAGCTGAACCAGCCCGCCAGCGTCGAGCCCACGGTTTCGCGCGTCTGCAGGGCGTATTCGTGGGGAATGGGCCTGGGTGTACCTGCTGCCTCGGCGAGCAGCTGTGCCTGGCAGCTTCGCTCCATGGTCACAAACCACCAGGCGGCCTCGTCGACAGAATCACCGACGGTCAATAGCCCGTGGTTCTGCAGGATGACGGCCTTGTTGTCGCCCAGCGTCGCGGCAAGGCGCTCCCCCTCGGCGGGATCGAGCACCACCCCCGTGAACGCATCGAGGAGCGCGTGGTCCTCATAAAAAGCGCAGGCATCCTGGGTCAGGGGATCGAGCCTGCGACCCAGGCTGGCGAAGGCCTTGCCGTGCAGTGAGTGGGAGTGCGCGGCGGCGGTCACGCGCGGATGCGCCATGTGTATTTTAGAATGAATGGTGAACGCCGCGCCGTTGAGCAGCCCCTCCCCCTCTACCACCTTGCCGGCGTGATCCACGCACAGCAGATCCGACACGCGCATCTGCTTGAAGGAGCGCCCCATGGGATTGACCCAGAAATGATCGTTGTGCTCCGGGTCGCGCACCGTGATGTGTCCTGCCACGCCCTCGTCAAAGCCAGAGCGACCGAAAATTCGCAGCGCCGCGGCAAGGCGCTGTTTGCGCTTGAGACGTTCGGCGCCCACGTCTTCAAAGGCGCCCGATGCC
>JBHEPQ010000243.1:0-3690 GCA_046260215.1 Chromatocurvus sp. | reverse complement strand
AAGCCAGATCAACAGCCCATAGAGCACCAGTTTTTTCCACGTGGCGATGACGTTGAGCACCACGTTCGAACTCAGCGCGCCGCTGAACGGAACCCAGCTGAAACTGCCTGGCGAATCGCGCCACTGCAGCGGCAGATAGCTGGCACCGACAATGGCTGCCGCCAGCAGCAGTGCCTGCCAGCCCGGATACCAGCGCGTGCCAAGCAGGCTCCAGAGAACGAGGGCGCAGGCGGCACCGGCAATGTCGTCAACGTTGACCGTACTGCCCATGAGCAGGGCGCCGATTGCCAGCACGGCCAGCATGCCCAGGGGATACCAGTAGCGCTGCAGCGGCGGCCCATAGCGCTCGAATAGTTGCAGGCAGATCAGCCACAGCAGGGTATTCTGGAACACCCAGAAAGGTGCCGGCACGCGGTTGGCCAGGAGGGCCTGCACGTTGTCCTTGAGTAAACCCAGATCCAGGGTCGGCACGAAGGGCAGCCACTGGTAGCCCAGCCAGCCGGCCACCAGAAAAAGTGGGACGGGTATTGGTCCTGCCGACAACGGCAATCGCACTCTGTCGATCAAGGCGAGCCCGGCGGCGATACCCAGTCCTCCCCCGAGAATATTCCATACAACGTCGATGCCCGAGGGTACCCGGCCGGCGATAAAGACCTGGGCAAACTGTGCAGCGTAAGCGACGATAAAGCCTAACAGACTGATAAAGGCCAGTGCGCCCAGGTGCGTCCTGCCGTCACGGCGGCTCGCGCCGACGGTGAATACCCCCCAGGGTAAAAACAGAATGACGTTGGCGATGGCGTTGCCGTCGAGCGCGCGTTCGAGGCTGAAGTTGACCAGCTGCGCCAGCCGCTCCGGTGTATACGTATAGGCAGAAAAGTTGAACGGGTAGACGGATCCATACATTATCAGGAGGGCCGTCACCGCCAGCAGAGCTCGCATACCGCGTTCCTATTTCAGACCATATTTTTCCAGCATGGAGTAGAGCGTTGGTCGCGTCACGCCGAGCAGCGTGGCCGCCTCGGACACATTCTCGCTGGCATGGGCCATCGCTCGCTGAATAGTCTCACGCTCTGCAGTTTCGCGCACCTGCCTCAGGTTCAGCGGCAGGTCCCTGGCGCCGCCGATAATATCCTCAAGCTCGAGGTCCTCGGCGCTGACCTGGCTGCCATCCGCCATAATGACCGCCCGCTTGATGCGACTCTCGAGCTCGCGCACATTGCCTGGCCAGCCGTAGGCCTCGATCGCTGCCGTGGCGCTGGCGTCAAAGCCTTTCACACCGGTGCCGTGCTCGGCGGCAAAGCGCGACAGGAAGGATTTTGCCAGCACCAGGGCGTCGCCGGTGCGGTCTTTCAGGGCCGGGATCTTGATGGTCATCTCGCTCACGCGATAATACAGATCCTCGCGGAAGCGGCCATCGGTAATGTGTTGCTCCAGGTTCTGGTGTGTCGCGCAGATGATACGGACATCCACCGGGATCTCCTTGCGTCCGCCAACGCGCTCAACAACCCGCTCCTGCAGGAAGCGCAGCAGCTTGGACTGCAGCTCCTGGGGCAGGTCGCCGATTTCGTCGAGGAACAGCGTGCCACCGTCGGCGTACTCTATTTTGCCGGGCGTGGTCTGGCTGGCGCCGGTAAACGCGCCCTTTTCGTAGCCGAAGAGCTCGCTCTCCAGCAGGTTCTCCGGAATAGCGGCGCAGTTGATGGCGATCATTTTCTTGCCCGCACGCGGGCTGAGTTCGTGCAGGGCGCGGGCAAAACGCTCCTTGCCGGTGCCGGAAGCGCCGAGTAGCAGGGTAGTGATATCCGTCGGGGCGATTTTTTCTACCGTGCGACAGACTTTAAGCATTTCCGGGCTGGTGGCGATGATGCCCGCCAGTGGTTCGTTCTGGCCGGCCTTTTGCAGGCGCTGGTTCTCAATTTCCAGCTCATAGACATGCTGGGCTCGATCGACCAGCAGCGCCAGCAGTTCGGCATCCGCCGGCTTCTGGTGGAAGTCGTAGGCGCCGCCGGCGATGGCTTTTACGGCGTTGCCGCGGTCGTTGTCGCCGGTGACTACGATAACCTTAGTCTCGGGCGCGAGTGACAGGATCTCGCCGAGTGTGGCGAGGCCCTCGGTGACGCCGCCCGGGTCTGGTGGCAGGCCGAGGTCTAGCAGTACGACGCCGGGCTCGTGGCGGCGCAGCATGGCGATGCCTTCGGCGCGATCGCCGGCGGCGACCACGTCGTAGCCGTCGAAGGCCCAGCGGAGTTGGCTTTGCAGGCCTTTGTCATCTTCTACTACCAGAAGCGGTTTGTTACTTTCTTTCGTCATCAGGTGTTCCCTTGGGTGCTTCGTAGCCGGGCCGGTGCTGCGGGCTGAGGGACTTGAGACACGCCGTAAACCCGTCCATGGGGGCTCAGCGGCGCCATCCATGGCGCCGATGGTCTCGAGAGCGTTGACCGACCCCATCGGCCCCTATCGAGCGTTGGCTGGTCAATCTGCATTTGGAACCTGTCCCGACGGGAGCGTGACGGTGAAGCGGGTGCCTTTGCCGGGGGTGCTTTCGACGTCGATGTCGCCGCCGAGTTGGCGGATGTATTCGCGGCTTTCGAATACGCCGATGCCCATGCCGGTGAGGCCCTTGGTGGATTCGAAGGGGCGGAACAGGCGGTCGCGGACGAACGCGGGGTCCATGCCGCGGCCGCTGTCGATGATATCGATGGTGGTCCAGCGCTCTTTGTGGTGGAGGCGAACGCGGACTTCGCCGTCGGGGTCGGTGGCTTCCTGGGCATTCTGCACCAGGTGATTGAAGACGGTTCCCAGTCGTTCGCGGTCGCCTTCCGCGTGGCATGGGTCCACGGGGAAATCCGCTATCGGTTGCGGGCGCGTCTTGCTGCGCTGTGCGATCACCTCGCGCAGCAGGTCCGCTAGTTCCACGCACGCGGCCTCGCTGCTGCGAACACCGGAGCGCATCTGCTCCATCAGGCGCTGCATGCGGGTGACCGAGTTGTCCACCGTGGCGATCATGTCGTCGATAAAGGCCGGATTATCCCGGTGCCGGGCAGCGTTGGAGACAATCAGCGACTGCTGGGCGAGGATGTTCTTGAGGTCATGCACCACGTAGGCGGACAGGCGGTTGAATGCATCGAACTGCCGAGCCTCCACCAGCGCGGCGCTGGCCTGGTGCTGCGCCAGGTGACTGGCGGCCTGGCGTCCGGCGGTTTTAAGCAAATCCCTGTCTTCCCAGTTGAGGCTGTGCTTGATATCGGATTTCTGCAACATCAGAATACCCTCGACGCGGTCGCCAAAGACCAGGGGGATGAGTAGCCACAGCTCTTCGCTGTCGCGCAGCCAGTCTGGCAATACGAGGCCCTCGTAGAGATCCGGCGTGCGGCGCATTTCCGTCAGATCCACTACCCAGTCACTGGCGCGCAGCCAGCCCGGGAGGTTGCCGAGACCGTCGCGGCAACCGGTGGGTGCTGTCATCTGCCAGTGCGCCAGGAGCCGCGGGGTGTTGTCGTCACCACCGCTGAATAGCAGGCCACCGGGACTGTTCGCCAGCGGCGCCATGGTGCGCACAATGCCCTCGGCGACATCGCCGCTGAGCTGCGCCAGCGCCTGGGTGAATTTCAGCCATTCCTCGCGATAATCGTAGCGATAGCTGAAGAAGTGCTTGGACAGGTACACCCGCAGGTTTGCGCGCAGCTTGCC
>JBHEPQ010000240.1:0-6830 GCA_046260215.1 Chromatocurvus sp. | reverse complement strand
CCGAGCGAACTGATCGGCACGGCGAGCAGCATGAACAGCGCAAGGTAGGCGGGGAACACCCAGCGCATCAGGCGTGCATCGGCAAATTGTTGCACCTCCACCACGATGACATGAAACTGGCGCGGCAGGCACAGGATAGCGAGGGCGCTTAGCAGGGTATGCGCCAGAAAATCGGCGGAGAGTAGCGTTGCATCCGGCGCCGGAATTGCCGGCGCGGACCCGGTGGGCAAGGCAATTCCGCGCAGCTGCACGAGTGCGAATATCGCCACGGCGACGAACGCCAGCAGCTTGACCAGCGACTCGACTGCGATTGCGTTCATCACGCCGGGATGGCGCTCGCGGCCATCGAGACGCCGCGTGCCAAACAGCAGAGTGAATGCTGCCAGCAGCACCGCAATCAGTAAGGTGGTACTGCCGCTATCATGCGCCAGCGGCACACCGCGATCGGCCACCATGACCGACCAGGCCTGATCCAGTGCCCGGAACTGCAGCCCGATGTAGGGCAGAACCGCCGCGGTCGCTACTGCCGTCACCAGCATGGACAGCGACTGCCGCTTGCCGTAGCGCGCGCCGAGATAGTCGGCGATGGACGTGACCCGATGGCGCACGCCCAGGCGCACCAGTCGCGCCAGAATCGGCCAGCCAAACAGGCACAGCAGAATGGGCCCGAGGTACACCGGCGCATGGCTCCAGGGCTGAGCGGTGGCGCTGCCCACAGCGCCGTAAAAGGTCCAGGAGCTGCAGTAAACGCCAAGGGAGAGCGCGTACACCCAGGGCCGCAGGCGTACATCGCCCACGCTGGCGCCCATCTGGCTGCGACGGTCAAACCACCAGGCTACGGCAAACAGCAGGCTGACATAGAACAGCGCCAGGCTGAGCAGGTTGCTGAGTGAGGTCACGCCGGGCTCCGCGATCAACGGTGGGTGGCCGGGACTTTAGCATGGCGTGACGAGGTATAGAGCGGCGCCAAACATGGCACCGCTGGCCGAATCCAGCCAGATCGTAGTTGCGCAGCTCTTCGCCGGAGTCGGCATCGAAGACGTAGGCATTACCGCCGGCGCATCCTGCCACAAACAGGTGATTGCTGCGCTGTGCTAATCGGCACATAGGCGATGCACAGCACAGGGCACCACCCCAGTGCAGGGTCGGCCCGCGGGAACACTTTCCAACTATACGCAGCGAGCGTATAGTTAACGCATGCGAGCCGTCTTCAAGGAATTGGTCAGTTTTGAGGTCCATCGTCAGGAGTATCTGTCGGACCCTGACTTCCTGGCCCTGCAGAAGACGTTGATGGGCAACCCTCGGGCGGGTCCGGTCATCCAGGGCACCGGGGAATTGCGCAAGATCCGCTGGAGCGATCCGGGCCGTGGCAAGGGCAAGCGCGGCGGTGTGCAGATCATCTATTACTGGTTCAGCGAGGGCGCGCAGTTCTGGCTGTTCACGATCTATGGCAAGGATGTCGCGGACAATTTGACGAGCCAGCAGAAGTGGGTACTGAAGGAGATGCTGAGAGATGAAAAAGCGCAACGTATTTGACGAACTGGTGCAGGGCTTCGACGACCTGAAGGCGGAGCGTGAAGGCAAGATTACGCTGAAATCGACGGCATTTGAGGCCCCCCAGCCGATCGCCATCAGCGCGGCCCAGATCACGGCGATCCGTGAACGCCTCAACTATTCACAGGGCGTGTTTGCCGCACTGCTGCGCACCAATGTCAGCACCCTGCGCAACTGGGAGCAGGATCGCGCCAGGCCCAATGCGCAGGCGGCGCTGCTGTTAAAACTGGTGGAGTCCGCGCCGCAAGAGATGCTGGGCAAGCTCTCCGCGCTGGGGGAGACAAAGCCGCAGGCCACGTCCGGAAATGCCCGCGTGGCGGGACGCGCGCAACGGAGCGCGGCTGCCAAGCGCAAAGCGGCCGGCAAACGCGCCGTCGCCTGATCCCGGGAATTGCCGATTCGTGCGCCCTGTCCCGTTAATCCTCACACTGACTGTTCAGGGCAGGTCCCTGCCGTGCCTGCGTCAATGCCTATGCGTGCATGCGACTTGCGCGTCACGGCTGTCGACACGTCCACCCGTGTACTCGTTTGGCGGTTTCGGTCTTCTCGGTCCAGAAAGGCGAGAGGACGAACAACACATCTTCAGCGGTGATCTCATAAACTGGCTTACCGCCGTCGCTGTACAGGCCACGATCTAGGGCCTCATTAACCTGGCGCGGCTTTAATGGCATCGCGCGACCGCCCGCTTATCCATAGTTTTTGTGCACCATTTACCCCCCCACACCAAAAAGGCGTAGCGCAACGGGATGAAACAGTCGAGGTGACTTGTCGCGTATTTTGAGGCTTTATTAGCAGGTAATTTCGGTATTTCAGCGTGTTGCGCAATGTTTCACTACGATGCAGAAAGGTGGCGGAGCGGACGGGACTCGAACCCGCGACCCCCGGCGTGACAGGCCGGTATTCTAACCAACTGAACTACCGCTCCCCGGTAGACTTCGACCTGCTGGCGCCCTGTGACGGAAGCGTGGTGGGTGGTGACGGGATCGAACCGCCGACCCTCTGCTTGTAAGGCAGATGCTCTCCCAGCTGAGCTAACCACCCCCGGATCGAGAACGCGCATTATAGAGATAAACCACGACCTGTCAAACGCTAAAACAAAAATCCCGTGGCGCTGCCGCTTGCTCGGTCGCAGGACTGAAAAACCGTTCCATCGGGCCTGCCAACCATCACCCAGGGCGCTTATACTGCGCGATGAATTGATGGGCTGAATCGACAACGTATGGACATCTACAAAGACTTTCATTTCGAAGCGGCGCACCGGCTACCGAATGTACCCGAGGGGCACAAATGTGCCCGCCTCCATGGGCATTCATTCCAGGTCCGCATAACAGTCAGTGGGGATGCCCCGGAACCCGCCGGCTGGGTCATGGATTTTGCTGACCTCAAGAACGCATTCCGACCTGTACTCGACCGTCTGGACCACTACTACCTCAACGACATACCTGGCCTTGAAAACCCGACCAGTGAAAATCTCTGTCGCTGGATATGGCAGCGGCTGTCGCCATCGCTGCCGTCGCTCAGCGCCGTGGAAGTCAGGGAAACCTGCACGTCAGGCTGCATTTACCGCGGTGAGCAGGATAAGCGGTGACTCCGTTAGCGTCACCAATAGAGATGCCAGACATCGCCACGCAATCAGTCTCTGCTTTTCTCCCAGCCTTCCGACCTTCCGGTGATCGTCAGAAACTGTGTGTTTCCTCTTGCATTGAATGGTTACGCTTGGTAGCACTTGGAAATTGTTATGCACATTTTGGGAGCAGCACTTTCAAACTGTGGCTTTAGACCCGTTTGTACATTCATATTCTAAGCTATATTACGCAACATTCTGTTTTTATTGATTATTTTGCAATTGGGTGATTTTTAACCAATCTGTAACAAACCCCACAACGACCGGCTCCCATGTCATGCTGAACAAATTGCCCACTGACTTATCCACAAGTTCTGTGGATAGAGGAATACCCCGCTGATCGGACTCGGCCAGTGGCTGGCCCTGTGTGCGATCTGCCTTCTCGGCGCCGCATCCCCCGGACCGAGCCTTGCGGTGGTTCTGCAGTCGACCCTTGCCGGATCGCGTCGCACCGGCGTATTGACGGCCCTCGGGCACGGCTGTGGAGTGACGCTGTATGCGCTGATTACCGTGTGTGGCCTCGGGATTCTTGTCGCGGAACTGCCGCCCCTGTACGCGACGATAAAACTTTCTGGGGCGGCCTATCTCCTGTGGCTCGCGTATCTTTCCTGGCATGCCGGCCAATCGGCCGGCCACAGACTGCCGTCGGGCCGCTCGGGGTTTATGCGGGGGGCGCTGGTAGCGTTACTGAATCCGAAACTCGCCATTTTCATGCTGGCACTGTTCAGCCAGTTTCTGGACGCCGATGCCGGGCTGCTACACGGGGCAATCCTGATTGCAACCGCCGGCGTCATAGATACTCTGTGGTATCTGGCCATTGTTCTCGCTTCGGGCACGGCGACCGTCCAGCGAGGCCTGGCACGCAATACGGTGGCACTGAACCGGTTTTTTGCGCTGCTGCTGACGGCACTCGCGCTGTGGGTAATTGTATCGACAGTCTGATGCAAGCGGGCATCGACGCATCAATGCAGCACGCGATCCGGCTCCGACACCACCAGCGCCTGCAGTGATTTGCCCAGCATGATCACGGCGCCCTGCTCGCGCTGTACACCGTCGTAGCTGTAGTCGAAACGGTACTGGCGCCAGATGTGCCACATTCCCTTCCCGTCCCGGCTTAGCGACATGCGCTGCAGGCTGACCGTGTCGTCAAGCAGTTGAAAGTCACCATCGCGCGCCGCACGTTTGACTGCCGAGATCGCGAGCTCCCTGACCCGGGTTGCGCTAAAAATATACAGCGCCGCGGCGCCGAATAGCGCGATCACGACAAGGTCGATAACTTCAATAAACATTTATTCCCCCACCACGCTGTCAATGAACTGACGTACCAGGGAATTGAACATTGCGGGTTGCTCTACATGCAGCCAGTGACCACAGTCGGCCATGGTCTCCACGGACGCGTCGGGAAAGGCGGCATGAATATCTGCAAGATGCGCATCTGTCACGTAATGTGATAGCGCACCGCGGATGAACAGGGCCGGTCCTGCATAGGGTTCACCGACGACCGGCGCCTGCAGGTAGGACGCGTAATGCGTCTGCAGGCCTTCGTAATTGAAGCGCCAGAAGTAGCTGCCATTCTCGCCACGATAAAGACTCATCAGCAGAAACTGGCGAACACCCGCCTCCTCAATGTATCCGGACATAATCGTATCTGCCTCGGCACGGCTCTGGCATTCAGCGCGACTGACCGCATTGAGAGCAGCGAAGACCGCATCGTGTGACCGGGAGTAAGTGACCGGTGCTATATCCACAACCACCATCGAGGCTGCCGCTGCCGGGTGGTCCAGCGCAAACTGCATGGCCACCTTGCCACCCAACGAATGACCCACACAGTGCGCCCCGACAATCGACTGCGACTGCAGCCACTGCGCCAGCGCATTGGACATGCTGCGAAGGTCGGAATGTCGTGTCCATGCCGAACGCCCATGATCCGGCAGATCCACGAGGTGCACACGACAGGCATCGCGCAGGGACCGACCCAGCCCGCCCAGATTGCTGCCCATGCCGAACAGCCCGTGCAGCAGGATGACATCCGGGCCATCGCCCTCGGAGGTCACGTTCAGTTCAATGTTATCGGATACTGTCACGCACTCCCCTGTCGCCGTCTGCTCTTTTTGATACCATCGCGATTTACCAACCGCAAGGATTGTACCGCGTGCCTTCCACTATGCCTTACCGTTTTCGCGCTTTCACGGGTGCCTGTGTGCTGTTGCTCACTGCCTGTGCCGGTGGCCCCACCTACAACTCCACGGTTTTTCCGTTCGAGATCGAGCGGGATACCCTGTCTGAAACGCCCATCAAGACGGTAGTGGTCACCCATGTCAACCTGGGAACGCCGTCGCGCAATTATCTCGATGAGATCACGCCAGTGATTGACGGACGCGTGGCCTCCTATCTCGAGAAAAACGGCTATGAAGTCATTCCACAGCGCGTATTCCGACAACACTGGAACACCGCGGTGCGCGCCTACGGCGATCCGGTGGACCCCACCACGGGCCGGGTCAACATGAAAACCTTCGCCCAGCTCATGCAGAGCGTTCGCGATCGCATGCAGGAAGAGACCGACCTTGACGCCTTTATATTTACCGATCTGATCGAGCTGGAAGCGGCATTCAACGGCGGGCTGAAGCACCTCGCCCGCTGGGACGGCGTCACGCGGCGCCCGTCGCTTCAGGGCCCTGGCAGTGGCGTGAGCGGAGACTTTGACTGGAACATGCCCGCGTCGGTGGTATCGCTGCAGGTGACCATGTTCGATATGGACCTCAATCGCCTGTTTGTGAGCCGCGGCGGCATCGACGCCACCGATGCAATCGATACCCGCTCTTCCAGCGGGCGCTATGTGCGTCGCCGGGAGATTCTCGAAAACGGCAGCTATATTCAGGAAGGCATACGCCTGGCCCTCCATCCCATCATCGAGATGGAGGATTGGCCGGGCAATCCCTGAGCCGGGCAAGACATCCCGGCATACGCAGCTAGTCGCGATAGCGCGCCGGTCGTCCCTCAGCCTGCGCGCCGATGCCTTCCTCGAGATCGACCGCACTCATCATCCCGGCATTCCAGGTGGCGATGTAATTCAGGCCGTCCGCCACGCTGTGATCGCGTGTGTATAGCAGCACGTCTTTGGTTCCACGAATCACCAGCGGTGACTTGGCGGCAATGGTTCTGGCGACCTGTCGCACTTCCTCGAGCATCGCTTCCCGCTGCTCGAAAACGCGATTGACGAAACCGACCTCCCTGGCTTCCTCAGCGCCCATGTCGCGGCCGGTATAGGCCAGCTCGCGGGCCACGCCCTGCGGAATTATTTTCGGCAGCCGCTGCAGCGTGCCGACATCGGCGACCATGCCAATATCGACCTCGCGCACCGAAAAATACGCATCCCGGGTTGCGTAGCGCATGTCACAGCAACACACCAGGTCGATACCGCCACCGATACAGGTATGGTGGATCGCCGCGAGTACCGGCTTGCGGCATTTTTCCAGGGCTGTCAGGTTATCCTGCATGCCCAGCACATTGCGCCTGAACTGTTCCGCGCGTCGCGCCGGATCGTCACTGTTCGAATGCAGCTCACCGAACATCGACAGATCAATCCCGGCACAGAAGTGTTTGCCGTTGCCGCTCAGAATAATGGCGCGCACGTCGTCGGCCCGGTCGAGCC
>JBHEPQ010000239.1:0-4438 GCA_046260215.1 Chromatocurvus sp. | reverse complement strand
TCGCAGAGCTGGTCGATGGCGGGCTGTTGTCTGCGGACGAGGTGGTCGAGCCGGCTGCGTCCGATACCGGCAGCGCCGATTTCGAGCGCGCCCGGGCACTCAAACACCCCCTGCTGGAGCGGGCGCAGCAGCGTTTCGGCGAACGCGGCGAGTCGCCGGCCTTCCGCGAATTCTGCCATCGCGAGGCCTACTGGCTTGATGACCATGCCCTGTTTCGCGCCATTAAATCGGAGTATCCGGCGATCTGGAACGACTGGCCCGACGACTTGCGCGATCGCGACCCGGTGGCGCTGGCGGCCACACGGGTGCGTCTTGCATCTTGCATAGCCCGGGAAAAACGCCTGCAGTTCTTTTTTTTCCGGCAGTGGCAGTCGCTGCGACGCCACGCAGCCGCGCATCGCGTGCTGCTCTTTGGTGATACGCCGATTTACGTCAGCTTTGACAGCGTGGATGTCTGGGCGCATCCGTCGCTGTTCCAGCTCGATGCGCAGCGCCGTCCCCTCGCCGTTGCGGGCGTGCCGCCGGATTACTTCAGTGCCACGGGGCAACTCTGGAACAACCCGCTGTACGACTGGGATGCACTTCGCGCCTCGGGCTATCGCTGGTGGCGAGAGCGGATGGCTGCGCTGCTGCGCCGCTTTGATGTGGTGCGACTCGATCATTTTCGGGGTCTCGCCCAGTACTGGGCGGTGCCCGCGTGCGCCGACTCCGCTATCGATGGGGAGTGGCGCGATGTGCCGAGCCACGATTTCTTTGACACGCTGATCCGGGATCTGGAGGTTTTTCCGGTGGTCGCGGAAGACCTGGGCACCATCACGCCGGACGTCATCGCCCTGCGCGTCCATTACGCTTTCCCGGGCATGCTGGTGCTGCAGTTCGCGTTTGGCGAGGATGATCCCGACAACCCCTACCTGCCGGAGAACCACCCGGAAAATGCCATTGCCTACCTCGGTACGCACGACAATGACACGCTGCTCGGCTGGCTGCAGAGCGAGGCGGACGATGCGGTAAGAACGCGTTTCTGCCGCTATATCGACTGCAGCGCTGAGGATGAGGCGCTGATAATGCGTTTCGTTGCCTTGCTGTTTGCTTCACCGGCGCGGGTGGCCATTGTCACAGCACAGGACCTGTTGGCGCTGCCCGGGTCTGCCCGCATGAACAACCCCGGGCAGGCCGGTGGCAACTGGCGCTGGCAGCTGACCCGGGCTCAGTGGCAGGCTCTCACGCTGGATTCGCTGGGGGACCTGGCGCGGGAGACAGGCCGTTTTCCGGGGTCAGGTCCGAATGGCAGCGACTCGCATGTCGATACGTCAGATCGCACCAGTGTCAGGTCGCGCCCCTGATAGAGGGCTTGTGCGACCATCCGCGCCATGGATGGCGCGGCTGAGTCCTCATGGATGAGTTTACGGCGTGTCGCAAAAGCCCTCTATCAGGGGCGCGGCCGGCCTACGGAGCTGAAGATCAACAAGCTAGCTGCCCTTCGGATCTGACCCAGAAATAGCCGACCTGCGGAGACGCGCCTTTCGACAGAAGCGGTGCAGCGGCGTCTGCGTTATGCTGGTGAGATTGCATCGCAGGTCAGAAAATCGCAGGTCATAAAGGAGTCAGGAATGCCCGCTGAAGCGACGTCGGAGGCCCAGCTCACCGAGGCCATGGCGCTGGACCGCCAGGAGTGGTTGCAGGCGCTGGCCGGCATTCAGGGGGAGTTTGGTGACGATGGGGTGCGCGAGATCCTGCGCGCCCTGCAGAACGAGGCCCTGGCACGGGGTGTCGTGCTTGCTGAAGCCACACTCAATACGCCCTATGTGAATACGATCCCGCCGTCGGATCAGCCGGCCTACCCGGGCAATATCGAGCTGGAAAAACGCATCGAGAACATCATTCGCTGGAATGCCATGGCCATGGTTCTTCGGGCACAGGACACGGGCAGCGGCGTCGGTGGGCATATCGCCACCTATGCCAGCGCCGCGACCATGATGGAAACCGGCTTCAATCACTTCTTTCGCGCCCGCGGCGACGGTTATGGTGGCGACATTGTCATGCCGCAGCCGCACGCGGCGCCGGGCGTTTACGCACGGGCGTTTCTCGAGGGTCGGCTCAGCGAGCAGCAGCTGCACAACTTCCGCCGCGAGCTGGGGGAGGGCGGAGGACTCAGCTCCTATCCGCATCCGCGCTCGATGCCGGGGTTCTGGCAGATGCCGAACGCCAGCATGGGGCTGTCCACGCCGGCTGCCATCTACCAGGCACGCTTTGCCAGGTATCTGCACAACCGCGGCCTCAAGCCCGATGACGGCGGTCGCGTATGGTGCTTCATCGGCGACGGCGAAGCGGATGAACCCGAGGTTCTGGGCACCATCGGCATTGCGGCCCGCGAGCAGCTCGACAACCTGGTGCTGGTCATCAACTGTAACCTGCAGCGCCTCGATGGTCCGGTACGGGGCAATGGCAAGATCATCCAGGAGCTCGAGCGTAGCTTCCGCGGTGCCGACTGGAACGTGCTCAAGGTCATCTGGGGCGGCGGCTGGGACGGCCTGCTGGCGCAGGATCACGATGGTATTCTGCGTGCCAGAATGGAGGCCTGTGTAGACGGCGACTACCAGCGCTATTCGATCCTGCCCGGCGACGCGCAGCGCGAGCACTGGGTACAGGGCGACGAGCCACTGGAGCGCATGATGAATTCCCTTAGCGATGACGAGCTTCGCACGATCAAGCGCGGTGGCCAGGACCCGAAGAAAGTGCACGCGGCCTTCCTGCGCGCCACTCAGTCAAGAGGGCGCCCCACCGTCATCCTGGTGAAAACGGTCAAGGGCGACGGCATGGGCGCGGCGGCCCAGGGACGAAACACTGCCCACCAGAAGAAAAACCTGAATGCCGAGGAGCGCCTGCAGTGCGCTCGCGACTACGGTATTCCGCTGGACCGTGAAGCCATCGAACGCGCCGATCTCTACCGCCCGCCGGAAGATAGCGAGGAAATGCGCTACCTGCGTGCCCGCCGCGAGGCGCTCGGTGGTTATCTGCCCGAGCGCCGGGTTGACTGCCCGACACTGGAGGCGCCGCCCCTGGAGAGCTTCCGCACCACGCTGGCGGGCAGTGGTGAGCGTGCCACCTCCACGACCATGGTGGTGGTGCGTACGCTGTCCCAGCTGCTCAAGGACGAGCGCATAGGCCGCTATATCGTGCCCATCGTGCCGGACGAGGCGCGCACCTTCGGTATGGATGGTCTGTTCAAGGTTGCCGGTATCTACTCACCGGCGGGGCAGAACTACACCCCGGTGGATGCCGACACCCTGCTGCCCTATCGGGAAGCAAGTGATGGCCAGATTCTGCAGGAGGGTATCTGCGAAGCGGGCGCCATGGCCTCCTTCATGGCCGCGGGCTCCGCTTACGCGGTACACGGGGTCCCGACCATCCCGTTCTATATCTTCTATTCCATGTTTGGTTTCCAGCGCGTGGGCGACATGATCTGGGGCTGCGCCGACATGATGTGTCGCGGGTTCCTGCTCGGTGGCACCGCGGGGCGCACCACGCTTAACGGGGAAGGCCTGCAGCACCAGGATGGTCATTCGCACGTTCTGGCGAGCACGGTCCCGAACCTGAAAAGTTACGATCCCGCCTTCGGCTACGAGATCATCCTGCTGATTCGCGAGGGTATCCGGCGCATGTATGGCGAGCAGGAAAATATCTTCTACTACCTGACCGTATACAACCAGACTTATCCCATGCCCGCGATGCCGGATGATCCGCAGGTGGCGGAAGGCGTGCTGCGTGGTGGTTATTGCTACCGGCGTGGGTCGGGCGGCGAGGGGACGACGATAAACCTGTTGTCCAGCGGCGCCATTATGCAGGAGGCGCTCGCGGCCGCCGACCTCCTCGAGGCACAGGGGCGGCGTGTCAATGTCTGGAGCATTACCAGCTTTCTGGAGCTCGCGCGGGAGGCGCAGGCAGCAGAGCGGTCACGGCGGCAGACAACAGCTACCGAGGTCCCCCCATCCTGGCTGGAAACCCTGTTTCGGGACGAATCAGGAATTTTTGTGGCGGCGACGGATTATCAGCAGGCGCTGCCGGAAATGATCGCGCGCTGGATGCCGGGGCCCTATGTCGCGCTAGGGACAGACGGTTTCGGCATGAGTGAGGCCAGGGACGCCTTGCGCGACCACTTCGGCGTGTCCGCATCTGCCATTGTCGAGGCGGCCTGCGCCTCGCTGTGATCGGCCGCTGCCGAATACGGCATGCCTGATATGCGGCAGGTCCTATATGCGTCAGGCCGTATCGCGACCTCGTTTATCGCGACCCCGCTGCAGTCTGCGCTACACTCGGCTTTACCGAACGACCTTAGGCCAGTGCGGACATGCAGGACATCGCTGATATACTGCGAGACGATCTCAGTGCGTTTGCGCTGCCGCTGTATCTGGCGGCGGTTGTGCTGGAAGCCTGGTAT
>JBHEPQ010000050.1:0-14275 GCA_046260215.1 Chromatocurvus sp. | reverse complement strand
CCCCCGCGGAAATCGACAGCGTGGCCATGAAATATGTTCACGCCGGTCCCTTCCAGGTGCTGAATCTTGCCAACGGCAATCCGATCATCATCGAAACCAATCGGCTGCAGCAGGAAGAAGAGGGAGAACACTACGCACCTGCCGCCGTATTCGAGGCGAACCCGCGCTGGGAGACGGTGTCATCAGGCCAGCCGCTGGAGGTAGACCCGGAAAAACAGAAGCACATCAGCGATCGACTTCTGGGCATTCTTTTTTCCCAGAGTGCAGACATACTGAAGCGCGGCATTGGCTCGCCGGAGGATCTCGACCTGGGGTGCCGACTGGCGTTCGGCTTTCGCGACGGGCCGCTCGCGATGATGCGGCAACTGGGTGCTGAAGAAGTGCGTCGAATCGCCGATAGGTTTGCCGCCTGGAAACCGGGGATGCCCCGAGGCGACGGTGTCATGGATGAGGCACTGTCAGCGCGGCGTTTCATCGGCGTCGATCGCTATCGCGGCGCTGCGATAATTACCCTGCGGCGCCCGGATGCGCTCAACGCGCTGCATGACGAGATGACCGATGAAATCCTTATCGAGGTCGAGCAGGCGGAGGCCGATCCTGACATCACATCCATCGTAATAACCGGTTATGGCACGCAGGCGTTCTGCTCCGGCGCAGATATCGGTCGTTTTCCTGCGCTCCTCGGGGATCACGCCGCCTGTGTCGAGTATGCGCGTGCCTGCTCGCGGCTCCTGTTACGCATGGATGAATGCCAAAAGCCTATCGTTGCCGCGCTGAATGGATATGCTCTCGGTGGCGGTCTGGAGCTTGCCCTGCGCTGCGATGCAATGGTTATGCAGCAGGACGCCTATCTGCAGTTTCCAGAGATATCCCTGGGTATCGCACCGGGAATCGGCGCGCTTGCCGTACCCTATCGGCGTCACCCGGACGCCTCAGCGACATTTCACGATATGATCATAAGGGCCCGGCGCCTGTCGGCGCTGGACGCGAAGCAACTCGGCGTTGTCAGTGAGCTGGCTGAGGATGCCTCGCAGCTTTTTGATCAGGCGATCGCGGTGGCAAAGCAGATAAGCGATCACGGCAGGGTTTCGCTCGATGCTCCGATAACAATTGCCCGCGTCGATACGAAGACGGAATACAGCCCGGAAATAGCACAGCTTATGGCGCGGGCGATCGAGGATGCGGCGCAGGCAGCCGACCTGTCTGAGGCGCTCGAGATCGGCTATCGCGCATTTGGCGATACGGGTATGACGGCGGCTGCGCGCGAGGGCATTGGCGCGTTTCTTGAGCGGCGCCGTCCTGATTTTTCCAAAACGGGATGAACAGTGCATTGAGTATCGTCAAACCACTTGAGCTGGGCGTGGTCGTGAGCGATCTGGAGGCGGCCGAGGCATTCTATGGCGGGTTGCTCGGGCTCATCCCGGAAAGGCGCGTCACTATCGGCGCGGCCGTCGGCGCACGTACCGGCGTATCGGGCGCCGGTTTTACGGTCAGCCGCTACAAAGCGCCGTGTGGTGCCGTGGTCAAGCTACTGCATCCCGCAGGCGCCACGCCGGAGCCGGGGGCCGACGCTGCGGAAATCTGCTCGCGGGCGACAACAGCTTTTCTAACGCTGGTGGTCGATAATCTCCGGGAACTCGTCAAACAGCTTCAGGCGTCAGGAGTGCGGGTGCGGACCCGCCCGGCAATCGTCGAGGTGCGCCCGGGTATGCACCTGGCCTTCGTGGAGGATCCAGACGGCTTTCCTGTCGAGCTGGTTCAGTACGACTGAATCTGCAGGCTCAGCGTTGAAAATCGTCAGCGCGGCCAGACAGGTGTTCCGTTACCTGTTCAGGTAGCGGGCCAGACGCTCCAGAGCCTCTTCGATGCGCTCATAGGGCTCCGACCCAAAGCAGATGCGAAGGTGGCCTTCGCCGGCTGGTCCGTAGAAAGATCCGGCTTCCACCACCACGTGGGCGTGCTCCAGAACGTCTTCAGCAAGCGCCTGGGACGATCTCCCAGTGCCCGATATGTCGGGAAAGGCGTACACTGAACCCTCGGGCGCAGGGCAATGTACACCGGAAAGCTGGTTGAGACCGGCAACAACCAGATCCCGGCGACGCTGTTCCTCGGCCCGCATGGCGGCTCGCGCGCCCCGATCTTCTGTCAGCGCCGCCAGAGCGCCGGCCTGGGCAAAGACATTGACATGGGCGACGTCGGCAATCGTCATCTGCAGCAGTGCAGGCACAAACCGCGGGTGCGCCGCTATATAACCGAGTCGCCATCCATCCATGGCATAGGACTTGGTGAAGGCGTAAAGACTGAATGTTCTTTCCGCCATGCCCGGCAAAGAAGCGATGCTGACATGCTCAACATCGTCGAAAACAATTTCTTCGTATACTTCATCGCTCATGACAAGCAGGTCATATTTTATGGCGAGATCTGCTACTGCCTGGAGTTCGTCGCGACTGTAAACCCTTCCAGTAGGATTGGATGGATTGATCAGGCACAACATGCGGGTCCGTTCCGTGATTCTCGCCTCGATAGCCTCTGCATCGATGGAAAAGTTGTTGCTCCTGTCCAGAGGGGCGAATACCGGAGTGCCGCGTGCCAACTCGATTTTCTTGATGTGTATAGGGTAGTAGGGTTCGAGCAGGATAACTTCGTCCCCGGGATCAATAGCGGCAAAGCACACGGCAAAGGCGGCGTGCGTGAGTCCGTTAGTGACTATGATCTCTTCGGCGGTCACCTCTAACTGCTTCTGTGATCTGAGACGCTCGGCAATCGCCTCGCGAAGCGATGCCTCACCGGCAAACGCTCCGTAATGTACGACGCCATCATCGAGGGCCTTCTTGGTGGCCTCTTTTATATGCAGCGGTGTGTCGCAGTTCGGTCTGCCAACCTCCAGATGAATGAGGTCGAGTGCCTTGGACTGCAGTTTTTGTGCTTTCTGATACATGCCGAAACTCGTCGGCGAACTTTCGGCGATACGCTTGGATGGCCATTTCATGGTCGTTTTCCTGAGAAGGGGATGGCCCTCATGGCCTGAGGACCCGGGATGTCAATAATTGATCGAGGGGTTGTCACCAGGATAGATAACGCCGACGACATCGAGCCCCTCGTCTGTGGTCGCTTCGAGGGAGTGCTCACATTTCGCCGGAAGGAAAACCACGTCCCCCGCCTTGACCTGTGCGCGCGCTGTCTCGGTCCACATCGTACCCTGTCCGTTGAGGATGATCAGGGATTCTTCGTAGAGATGCCGATGTGGCGCTGCCTTGGATCTTGGAATATGCCCGATGAACTGCGTCGCCACCCGGGAGCCCATCGACTTGTCGACGAGCATCTGGAAATAGCGGGCCCCCATGGCATTCCTTTTGCCTGAATCCACCGCGACAAGGCGCTCCGGGAAGTCCGTATCAAAAGACGACTGCGAGGTCTCAGAAAAAACGGGTTGGTCTGCAGCCGGGCAGGCGGAAATGTAGACTTTGAGTGGCCTGTCCGGTCGCAGTCGAAAGTCCTCTCCCGGTCGCAGGTAGACCCCGGTTTCCGGGGCGATGGTGAATTGTACTCCGCCAATGTCGATCTCACCGCAACCTTCGGCGATAAATAGCACGACATGCCGGTTGCCGAAACTCACAAAAGGGGTGGGGCGTTCGGCTTCCGCAAAGAACTGTGATTGGTAATCTGCTCCCTGCGCAGGAGAAATAACTCGGCAATAGCTGAACCCGCCGACATGCTGCCGCTCAGCCTGTGATGTTGAAAACACGTAGCAGTTGTCCGCCAGCGACGCGGCCGCGGTGGCCGGATCAAAATGCTGCTCGGGTATTGCCCTGTTTGCGGCGCTATCGGGGTCGTCCAGCGGGTATGCACCCGGGATGGCGTTATGAGAACCATCGCAGTGCGGCCCATCCGCCGTCTGTTTGCACAGACAGAACAGTATCTCTTCGCCGTCTACCTCTGCCTCATAGACAACGGGCTCTATTCCGGTACCGCGATGCGAGCCATCACAGAATGGCTGCTTTTTCGAAAGGCCACAGGCGCACCAGGAATATCTGCGCCCTGTTTTAAGCTCGTGGTAACTTGGCTTGGTACCCGCTATCGCGGGCAGGTCGTCGGGGGAAGCATCGTGCATTCGTTCAAATCCTGAAGTTTTCTGGTCTATGGGACAATGATACACGTAAACTTATGAGCGAAAAATGACAGGGCGTAAACCCCTGAGCTGAACGTCTTCTTTGCAATGTTGACAGGTTTTTTTATGGCACAGTCTCACGCTAACGACTTATTGGACGCGTCGGGCAATCTTGATGCGCTGCGCGCTCATTTTCCGATTCTTTCCCGCAAGACCTTTTTTAATGCCTGCTCCTACGGGCCCTTGTCACTTGAGGTAGAGGCAGCGCTGCAGGAGTACATGCGCATTCGTCATGAGGAGGGTGCCCGCTGGGATATCTATGTCGGTAAAGCTGAAAGCACGCGAAGCCTGGTAGCAGAGTTACTTGAGTGTGAAGCCGATGACGTGTCTATCTCCACCTCGGTCAGTCAGTCACTCAATGCGCTTCTATCGGCCTTTGATTTCAGTGGCAGCAGAAATCGAATCGTCACCACGGACTTCGATTTTCCCACAACAGCACAGATACTGCTGGCACAGGAAGCGCGCGGCGCCGAAGTGCGGCGTGTGAAAGCCGACGTCAAGGGAACAACGCTTCCGCTGAGTCAGTTTGATGAACTTGTCGACGATAAAACCCTTCTCGTTCAGGTGCCTGTGGTTTGCTATCGCAATGGTGTCTGGACTGATGTCGAACCGATAGTGAAAATTGCAAAAGAGCGGGGAGCCCTTGTCCTTTTGGACGCTTACCAGGCGATCGGTACACGGCCCTATGATGTCCTGGCATCGGGCGCAGATTTCCTTGTTGGCGGCTGTACAAAGTACCTTCTGGGCGGCGCCGGAACTGGCTTCATGTTTACTCGCGATGCCCGGGTAAATGGCCTTCAGCCCGTCGCAACCGGCTGGTTCGCGCAGGCAGACCCTTATGCCATGGACATCCACCATAATGATCTGCACGAGACTGCGCGACGCTTTGAGGCTGGCACGCCCAACGCCATCGGTTTATTCGCGGCTGAGGCGGGGCTGCAATTATTACTTGATGTCGGGATGGACACTGTTGAGGCTAACATCGCTGCAGTCACTGATCGACTGAAAGAGATGGTCGACCGCAATGGCTGGCAACTGATCACGCCGAGGGAGCGGCATGGCGCAATGCTGGCGATAAAATCGCTCGATGCAACTGCCCTGGTAAAGCGTCTTGCCGAGAGAGACATTATTCTCACCGAACGTGACAACAATATCCGCGTTGCGCCGCACTTTTACAACAGCCCGGGGGATGTTGAGCGTCTTGAGGGCGCACTGCGCGCCGAGTCTTCCCTGTTGCCGAATGCCTAGCGGAGTACACATTCGGTCAGTTTTAACGGCGTTCTTTCGCCGCATAGGGACCTGTCGTCAGCGGAAGATGATGCGCCGATGGCCCCCCCTATGACACTCGACATGGCGCCACCCCATCCACTGCTGGCACTGACCGAGGCTCACCGGGTCGTGATTGAGGCCGGTTCACTGGTGCTGGCAGGACGCTTTCTCGAACGCGCCCCGCGCGGCGATGGCCACCCCGTGATGGTTCTGCCGGGTTTTCTGGGATCCGATGGGTATACTGCGTCTCTGCGTCGTTACCTCACTCGTCAGGGTTGCGCCGTGCATGGCTGGGGCCTTGGACGCAATCTGGGCCCGCGTGAGGGGGTTCTCGAGCATTTGTTGGAGCGCATCGGGTTCCTCGCCGATCGCTATGACAGCCCGGTGTCGCTGGTTGGCCACAGTCTTGGTGGAATCTTTGCGCGGGAACTGGCCCGGGAGGTTCCGGAGAGGGTACGCCAGGTGATCTCCCTGGGTAGTCCCTTTGGCGAGGGGCGCGGGACCGGGTCCTATCCGTCGCGATTGTTTTCGAGGCTGAACCCGCCGCAGGAGATTCCGGTGGCAGAGGATATCCTGCCGAACGCGCCGCCCGTGCCGACCACGGCGATCTACTCCCGGGGCGATGGTGTCGTCAACTGGCGCACGGCCCGCCAGCATCCCGAATCGGGCCACGCCCACACCCAGAGTATCGAGGTGCGGGGAAGCCATTGCGGCATGATACTCAATCCATCGGTGTGGTTTCTGCTCGCCGAGCGCCTGTCACAGCCCGCAGACGGCTGGCAACCCTTCGAGCGGCGCAGCTGGACCGCTCTCCTGTACCCGGCGGGATATTAGACTAGTCCGAGCCGCGCAGGTGCGTGGCGTGGAAGGCAATGTGTTCACCGATAAAGGTGGCGATGAAATAATAGCTGTGATCGTACTCAGGGTGATAGTGAACTGACGTTTTGTAGCCCGTCTCCTTGCAGGCGGCCTCGAACAGCTGCGTTTTCAACTGTTCCTCAAGGAACGTATCCGCCTCCCCCTGGTCGATACGCAGCGGTTTCTGTGCGGCCCCGGCGCGCACCAGCGCGGTGGCGTCCCAGTCTTTCCAGATCTCGCGATCGTCGCCAAGATAATTGCGCAGCGCTTTCTCTCCCCAGGGGCACTGTGCAGGGGCGACAATCGGTGCGAAAGCAGACAGGCTGACCCAGCTGTCAGGGTTGCGCAGGCCGATCACAAGTGCGCCGTGCCCGCCCATGGAATGGCCCATCAAGCCAGCGGCAAGGGGATTGATCGGTAGCTTCGCCGCAGCCAGCGCCGGCAGTTCCTGCTGAATGTAGTCGTGCATCTGGTAATGGCTGGACCACGGGGCCTGCGTGGCATTGACGTAAAAGCCGGCGCCGAGCCCGAAATCGAAGGCACCCTCGGGATCATCGGGGACGTCGGGCCCGCGCGGACTGGTGTCCGGCACTATCAGCGCAACACCATGCTCCGCGGCATAGCGCTGTGCGCCGGCTTTTGTCATGAAATTCTCGTCCGTGCAGGTCAGCCCGGAGAGGAAATAAATAGCGGGCACTTTGACCCGGGATGCCTGCGGCGGCAGGTAGACCGAAAACTGCATGTCGCAGTCGAGGGTGCTTGATGAATGACGAAACCTGAGCTGTTCGCCGTCGAAGCATGCCGTTTTGCCGATTTCCTGCAACGACATTGGAACTCCTTACCGTAAAAACCGGTGACTAGTATACCTGTCTGTTCATTGCCTGCGAGCGCCAGGCATGGGCAGGCAGAGGCTTTTCCTTTACGCTGCGCGTCGAGCTGGCAGTAATAAAGGACCTCGAATGCAGGATCGGCTTGAAACATACGGCGGCAGTGGCGATCCACTGGTTTTTGCACATGCAAATGGCTACCCGCCGGGCAGCTACCGTCAACTGCTTGAGCTGTTGTCGGCGCAGTCTCATGTGACCGCGGTGCGGCATCGTCCCCTCTGGGGAGAACCACAGCCGCCGTCGCGTCTGCGCTGGCAGATGTTTGCCGATGATTTGATCGATACGTTGAAGGCGACTCAGGAGGCGCCGGTCTGGCTGCTCGGTCACTCTCTCGGCGCCGTAGTCGGGTTGCTCGCCGCCGCCCGAGAGCCAGCGTTGTTTCGAGGTCTCATGCTGCTGGATCCGGTGTTTCTGCCGACGCGTTTTGTCATCGCTATGGCGCTGACTCCGCGCTCACGCCTGCGGCGAATGCCGATGATCCGGCGGGCACTGTCACGTCCCGCAACCTTTACCGACGCGCAAGCAGCCTTTGAATTCTATCGCGGCAAGCGGGCGTTCAGCGATCTTGATGACGACGTACTGCGTGACTATGTTGCTGCGAGCACCATGGCTGTGGATGGCAACGGCATAAGACTTCTGTTTCCGCCAGCCTGGGAAGCGGGCATCTACGGCTCCACTCCATGGGTCTGGCCGGCGCTGAAACGTGTATCTATGCCGGTACTGGGCCTGCGCGGTAAAGACTCGCAAATACTGTCAGCGGCAGTGCTTCGGCGCTGGGGACAGACACAGAAGCAGGCCGAGTTGCACACCATTCCGGGGGGCCATCTGTTCCCCCTCGAGTACCCGCAGACGACCGCGAAAGACATTACCGATTTTCTCGATCGGCATAAAGGCTGATGTCCAGGCCGCGATGGCTGCTATGCTTGCCTGATGAGAACGCCTGTTGAGCGGCTGAAGGGAGGGCTTATGGGCAGGATACTGGTGATTGCAGACCGTAAAGGAACCTGCGCGGCAACGTCACGTGGTCTCGCTCTTGCCGGCGCGCTGGGACACTCTGTCGAGATAGTCGCGTTCACATACGCATCGCTGCGTCGACTCGGTATACCGCGTGATCAAAAGGCTGAGGTAAAGCGGAGCATGCTCGACCGCAGGGAGCTTGCATTGCGCGAGCAGATTGACAGGGAAACCCCGGCCGGAACCCGGGTAGGGCTGCGGGTCGTGTGGATGAAGGATATCGCTCCCTGGATTATCCGACGCACGCAATCGAGGAGCTATGAATATCTCCTGAAGACGGCTCATCACAGTGCCTCTGCATCCTACACGTCGACCGATTGGCAGCTACTGCGGGAGAGCGCTGCCCCGGTCCTGATTGTTACCGGCAAGCACTGGCACAGGGCGCGTCCGCTGCTTGTCGCTCTCGACCTCGCCACGCGGTCCAGGGCAAAGCGCGCCCTCAATCGCACGGTACTGGCCCATGCGAGCACACTCGCCGAGGCACTGGGTGTCTCGCTGTCGTGCATCAGCGCGGTGGATGTCCCGGAGTTGCTGACAGACCTCGATGTTATTGACGCCGGGGATTTTACACGCCGCATAAAGGCGGACATGAAGCCCCGGATCGCCGAGCTGCGTGAAGCGTTTGCATTGCCGGCTTCAGCGTTTCGCAGCCGGCGGGGCGCGACGGCGGATGTGATTTCGCGTGAGCTGTCCCGCGTCGATGCGCAGCTGGTGGTGTTGGGCACCGTGGGACGCCGCGGCCTTCGGGCAAAACTGCTGGGCAACACGGCGGAGTCTGTTCTGCAGAGCCTGACGGCTGACGTGCTGGCAATACACCCGCCCGCGAAGTGATGACACTGTTATGACAATTGGTGGGGGGACTACACGTGTGAGGCTTAATCGCCTATCGTTGGGCGTCTTAATGGCGGCATATTGCCGCGACAGTCACTGCAGCGGATATCGCGATGACAACTAATCCTATTCAGCCGCGTCTGGCTGACCTCGATCAAAGCCTTTTCATGCCCCGGGAGCTAAGCTGGCTGTCGTTCAATGACCGTGTGCTGCAGGAAGCCGCAGACGAGACCGTACCGGAGTTACAACGGCTGCGCTTTCTTGGTATTTTCTCAAACAATCTCGATGAGTTCTTTCGGGTGCGCGTGGCGGAGGTGAGGAGACTCATTTCGGTGTCTTCCGGCACGACGCGCCAGCAGGCAAAAGCGCTGCTGGGTGACATTCAGGACCGCGTCTTTGAATCCCAGAAAGAATTCGAAAAAGTCTACCATGAAGTCATGCAAGCGCTGCAGCGGCGCCGTATCTACATGATTAACGAACGCCAGCTTGAGTCCAACCAGGCGGCGTATGTGCAGGCATTTTTCACATCAACCGTCCTGCCGGAGCTGGACCCGGTTCTGTTCTATGAGGGTCAGCCCATACCGGCGCTGAATGATGAATCGCTTTACCTCGCTATCGACATGCTGTCCAAGGGTAAATATACCTATGCGTTGGTTGAGGTGCCGACGGATCGCATGAACCGGTTCGTCGAGATTCCACGGCGCAAGGGCAAGTCCGGTCGCGTCTTTATTGCGCTGGATAACGTGATCCGGTTCTGCCTGCCACAGATGTTCCGCGGTGTTCTTCCCATTGAGGAGGCATCGGCGTTCTGCTTCAAGTTTTCCAGGGACGCCGAGATCGAACTGGATGCGGGTATCACGGAGAGCCTCATCGAGAAGATGGCCAGTAGCCTCAAACAGCGCCAGCGAGCCGATCCAGTACGCTTTGTCTACGACGATGAAATGCCGAAACGCCTGCTGGATTTTCTCAAAGCGCGCTTTGACCTTGGCAAATACGACAGCCTTATCCCGGGCGGTCGCTATCATAACTCCAAGGACTTCATGGACTTCCCGAGGGCAGGGCCTCGCTATCTGGAGCTGCAGCCTGTAGAGCCGGTGCGCATTCCCAGCCTTGACGACTCGCGCAGTATTTTTGCCAAAATCCGCGAGCGGGATGTATTGCTCTACTACCCATATCACCCCTTTGATTACATCATCGACCTTCTCAAAACGGCAGCGCTGGACCCTCAGGTGGAGTCGATCAAGATATGCCTTTATCGGGTCGCCCGTGAATCCCGGGTTGTCGACGCGTTGGTCAATGCTGTTGCCAATGGCAAGCGTGTGCGCGCAGTCGTTGAGCTCGCGGCTCGGTTTGACGAGTCGGCCAACATCCGCTGGGCACAGAAACTCACCGAGGGCGGTATCGAGGTGATCTTCGGCATACCGGGGCTCAAAGTGCACAGTAAGCTGCTTCTGATCGAACGCCGTGAGAATAAGAAAATGGTGTATTACAGCCATATCGGTACCGGCAATTTCAATGAAAAAACAGCACAGCTTTACACGGATTTCACGCTTCTGACCTACGATCAGGTCATCGGTCAGGACGTGGCCAAGGTTTTCGGTTTCCTTAAATTTACCTACAAGCGCCCGGAGTACAGACGTCTGTTTGTGTCGCCGCACGCTACCCGGCCTGCGCTGATCGATCTTGTCGACCGTGAGATTCGCCACGCGCAGGCAGGACGCCGCGCTGCGCTGACACTTAAGTGCAACAACCTGGTGGACAAACAGCTTTCGCTCAAGCTTTATGAGGCGAGTGCTGCGGGCGTCGAGATCCGTCTCATCGTGCGTGGCATGTGTTCCCTGCTGCCCGGGGTAAAGGGTACCTCTGAAAATATCAAGGCGATCAGCATCGTCGATCGCTATCTTGAACATCCCCGTGTGTACGTTTTTTACAACGACGGCGATCCGCTTTACCTGCTCGGTTCAGCTGATCTGATGACGCGAAATCTTGACTACCGGGTCGAGGTTCTCTGTCCGGTACAGGATCCGGCCGCGAAGATCACGTTACAGGACATACTCGACCAGCAGTGGCACGACAACGAGCGCGCGCGCATTATCGACGCCGCTCAGCGGAATGTCATGGTGGAACGTCGGAAAAAGGCGGCGAGCATACGCTCCCAGGAAACCATTGTGCGTTACCTCAAAACAGGTAAGCTACCGAGATACCCGCGTTCCAATATGAAAAAGGCGATCAAGCGCCCGGACGCCAAACGCGGCAGCTGAATCCGATAGCGATACACACATGGCTGGTGCACGCTTTCAGGGTTTTGCGTTGTTGGAGTGGCTCAGTCCCCCCGGTTTGTTCTCGGCTTTGTGTTGCGTTGCGATTTCGACCTGACTGCAGCTTTGGGCTTGGGCTTAGGTTTAGGCTTGGGTTTGGGCTTCACTGCAGCCGATTTTTCGGCTCGCCTTCCTGCGCTCTGCCCGCTGCTCCTGGGTTGCGGCGCGGTCCGCTTTCTCACCGCGGGTCGCGCCAGGCCTGCAACTTCTTCGAGTTCCTGCAGTGACTCCTCGAGATGGTCGATTATGCGCTGGATCTGAGGAAGTGAACGCCGGCAGGCGACGACGCCGAAGTCAAGATTGTCGTGGTAGCTTATCATCGTGATGTTCATGGCGAATCCATCAAATACGATGGAGGCGGGATACATACCGTCGAGGCTCGCGCCATTCCAGTAAAGTTTTTCCCGAGGTCCCGGTACGTTGGATACAACCGTGGAAAATGCCGGAAGTCGCGAAGACAACCCGAGCAGAAAGGTAATCAGCGCCGGCAGCTGGGTGAGCTGCATGAAAAGATTGGCTTCCGATGGCGTCAACTCGCGCAGCAGGTCCTTGCCGGCCTGCATGGAGTTCTGTATGCGGCGCAGTCGCTTTTCCGGATCGTGTACGTTTGTCGCCATGTCAGCGGTGATAAAACCCACCGCGTTGGTGGAATCAAGGTCACCCTCCTCCCTTAGTGACACCGGTGCCATGGCTTTGAGCGAGTGCAATGGCAGCTCATCCCGGGTCAGGAGATAACGACGCAATGCGCCGGAGCACATCGCCAGAACAACATCGTTGACGGTGGTGCCCATGACGTTGCTGACACCTCGTACGCGACTGAAGGCAAAAGACTGGGCAACAAAGCGTCTTGCCCCCGACACACGCGTGTTGATGGAAGTCCTGGGTACGTTGTGCCAGGGCACGGCCAGGTTGCCGCTGCGACCAAAGAAGGCGCCGCCAAAGCGTCGCATCGCCGTGGCCAGGTGGATACCGGAATCGTATTGCTGCTTCAGAGCCTCGATGACATTGCGCAGTTCGCGTCGTCCCGGGGAGGACTGCGGCCTTGCGCTGCTGCCGAAACGTTGCTGTTTGTAACGCTCGTGCGTTTCCAGGGAGTAGGGCGCGTAAGCCGCGCGCTCATCAGGATCGGATGTGCACATGCTGCGGGTGACATGCATTGCGCCCACCCCGTCGATAGCGGCGTGGTGGATCTTGTTGTACACGGCGAACTGTCGATTCTGAAGCCCTTCGATGAGGTGCAGCTCCCACAGAGGGCGGGGGCGATCGAGAAGCGTCGTATGCAGACGTGAGGCGAGAGCGAACAGTTCGCGATAGCGCCCTGGCGATGGGAGCGCACTGTGGCGCACATGATAATCCATGTCCATGTGTTCGTCTTTCTTCCAGAAAACGCCCGTGCGCCCGGTTACGGGGTATTCGGCAAAGGGTCGCCGGAACTCCGTGGTGGAGCGCAGCATCTCGCGTAGCTCCTCGAGAAACAGTTGTTCGTCGACTCCCTCCGGCAGAGTGAAAAGATTTACTCCACCAACGTGCATGGGCGTTTCACGTTTTTCCAGCAAAAGAAAACCGGCGCTTGTCAGATCGATTCGACGCATCAGTGCGCTCCATTGAGGTCGTTGTTATAGCGACAGTGTAGCGCAGGGCAGTTGCCGATAAACCAGTGGTGGTAATTTTGCCCTTGAATACGTCGGCAGACACGAATCGTGTGCTGCGTGGCCCACAAACTACACGGGTCGATAATCACTGCCGCTGGAGGCGTAACAGAAAGCCACGCCCGACTCCTTAGCTCGGTACATGGCGCGATCTGCGGCGCGCTGCAATTCCTCAAGCGTGTTTCCTGCCTCGGGGTAGAGCGCCACGCCGACGCTTGCCGAGATTGGCAGGGTACGACCATCGTAGTGAATGGGTTCTGCCAGCGCGTCGCACAGTCGAGCCAGCATGGCGTCCAACTGCAAAAGATCCGGGCGGTCTGCAAGGAGAATCACGAATTCATCGCCGCCCGTGCGCGCAATCATGTCCGAGGCTCGAACTTGCCTCTCAAGGCGTTGTGCCGTTTCCACAAGAGCCAGGTCCCCGGCTTCATGACCGTGCTGGTCGTTGACCGCCTTGAAACGGTCGAGATCCACGAGCAGCAGGGCGTGATGCCCGGTTTGCTGCAGCAGGCGTTCGGCCGCATGCGCGAGGCCGTTGCGGTTGGCAACGCCGGTCAGAGGGTCGGTTGCGGCGGCAATGGCAAGGTGGGACGCGCGAAGATCGAGTTCTTCTTTCTCGGTCTGCACGCGATTGATGCGGGCACTGAGTGCCACAGCGAAGACAATCATTTCTGCGCAGACGCCCAGCTGCAGACCGTTGGCGAGCAGAAATGGCGATTCCAGAACGCCCCAGTTCACCAGCACCACCAGCAGCGTAGAAACGAACAGCGCGCCCTGCGCCCCGAGATACCACGGCGCCCGTTCCGAGCCGCGTCGCCAGAGCAGTAACGCCACACCGAAGATGAAAAGAACACCGCTGACAGCGAGAAGTTCGTTGAGCGCCTGGGCCTGCGTATTGAAGCCTGCAAGACTGAGGAGCAGGGCGCCAATCGCGGCAATGGCGAGACCGAGAACGCCCCTGTCCGCTCGCGGCAGGGCGTCGGGCAAAGACAGAAAAGCACGCGCAAAGAGTGCAGCGAAGAACAGCCACAGTGCTGGAGCGAGTGTATAGGTCTGGCGGATAAGCCAGGGCGTTTCGGGCCACAGATAATGTGCCGCATGCCCGTTGTAGGTGGACAGGGTCAACAGCGCGGAAGCGCAGGTCAGTACGTAAAAAAGATAGGCGCGACTGCGAAAGGCCACCGCAAGCACCAGATTGTACACCAGCAGTGTCAACAGAATGCCGTAGCAAATACCATCAAACAGCGTCTTGTGTTTGCGCTCGGTGAGGTAGTCCGTGGC
>JBHEPQ010000215.1:0-8203 GCA_046260215.1 Chromatocurvus sp. | reverse complement strand
GTGCTGCAGCTGGATATCGCCGGTGCGTTCAACCTGTCGATGATCACCGTGATTCTTACCCTGCTGCTGGTGGATGTTTTCGACACCGCGGGCACCCTGGTCGGCGTCGCCAATCGCGCGGGCATGCTTGACGAAAACGGGAATCTGCCGCGGCTGCGCCGTGCCCTTCTCGCCGACTCGGGTGCGACCACCGTTGGCGCAGTGCTGGGAACGTCGTCGACAACCAGCTTCATAGAAAGCGCTGCCGGCGTTGAGGCAGGCGGACGTACCGGTCTGACAGCGGTGACAACCGCCGCACTGTTTCTCGCCTGCCTGTTCGTGGCGCCCCTGGCCCAGAGCGTGCCCGCCTTCGCCACCGGTGCGGCCCTGCTGTTCGTCGCCTGTATCATGGCACGTGCCCTGGAACACCTGGAGTGGGACGACATCACCGAATCGGCACCGGCGATCGTTACCGCGCTGGCCGTGCCCCTGACCTACTCCATCGCCGACGGCATCGGGCTGGGGTTCATTACCTTCGCCGCGGTCAAAGTGCTTTCGGGCAGGGGAAGACAGTGTCCACCCGCCGTTTATGCGATCGCCCTGGTCTTTGTGATAAAGTTCGGCCTCCTCGCGTAGGCAGACGATACTTCCTGATGGAAAAGATCTACATCACCGCCAATGAGCTGCTCATCGATTCCTTTCGTCTGGCAGAAAAAATTCACCACAGCGGATTCCGCCCGGACTTCATCATCGGCGTCTGGCGCGGCGGCGCCCCGGTGGGCATCGCCATACAGGAATACCTCGAGTACGTGGGCATCTCCACCGACCACATCGCGATACGCACCTCGTCCTACTACGGCATCAACCAGCAGGACAAGACCGTGCGCGTGCACGGGCTCGACTACATTATCGACAACATCAACGCGGAAGACGACGTACTGCTGGTCGACGACGTATTCGATTCCGGCCGCAGCATCCGCGCCATTTTCGATAAACTGCGCAGCAAGACCCGACGCAACATGCCACAGAACATGAAAGTGGCAACACCCTGGTACAAGCCGTCAAAGAATGTCACGGACATCACGCCGGATTTCTACGTGCACGAGACCGACGCCTGGCTGGTGTTTCCGCACGAACTGGTTGGACTCACGGCTGCCGAAATCGCCGACAACAAGCCGGACATTGCCGACACCATCGCCTCGCGCATTCGCAATCTCTGAAACATCCACGCCCATGATGTAAAAGAGCAACCGTCAGTAAAGTGCTGAGAATCGCGCTAAAATCCGGTCACGCGACTATCGCAGCAGGCCTGCTATGAAAATGCCCGGCAAGAGAACAGCATCGCGATCAGCAAGACGGCTTTTCGCCGTGCTAATCATGCTGTCAATAGCACCCTTAGTGGCTCCAGTACGGGCCGACGCGATCCCCCAGCCAGACACCGCAATCACCGCATGGTCTGCCGCATCCGCAACGGAAATAAACCGTGAAACGCTTAAAAAAGCCATCCTTGCCGCCGATTACCTGGTTATCGGTGAGATCCACGACAACCCTCACCATCATCGCCTCCAGGCTGAGTTGACCGCCCAGTTCGCCGACGGCCATGGCAACGCCGCGAGCGTGGGTTTCGAACAGCTGAGCGTTGAACAGCAGCCACTGATCGACACCTTCTACCGACGGGGGGATCTTGTGGCTGCGGATTTCGGTGAGGCCGTCAACTGGTCAGACAGCGGCTGGCCGGACTACGCGATCTACCGGCCCCTGTTCGCCGCCGCCCTGCAGCGCAATCTGCCCATCGTGCCATTGATGTTCTCCAGCGACGTCACCCGCGCCATCGTGCGGGATGGGATCGGAGCCGCGCTGCCCGAAGCTGCAATAACCCGGCTGCGCCCCGACAGGCTGCTCAGCGCGCAGGAAAAAACGCAGCTTGAAAGCGAGATGCAGGACGCCCACTGCGGCGGGCTTCCGGACTCCATGCTGCCGGCCATGGTCGATGTGCAGATTGCCCGCGATGCCTTCATGGCGTATCGCATCGAGCAGGCAGCCGACCGCGCAGTGATCATCACAGGTAACGGTCATGCGCGGCGGGATCGCGGCATCCCGGCATTTCTGCAACGCGCACGGCCAGATGCCCACATCGTGGTGGTAACGCTGCTGGAAGGCAGCGAATCGCAGACCGCAGAAGAACAGATCAGGCAGCAGGCGACAGCCGACGTTACCGATTTCGCGCTGTTGACGCCGGCCCACCCACGGGAAGATCCCTGCCTGGCCTTTCAGTGAAGCCGGCGGTGCCCGCAGCCAGCGGAGCCGGCATCCTGATTCTCGCCGCGGGCCAAAGCCGGCGCTTCAACGGCGACAAGCGGCTGGCCCGGCTCCCGGGCCGCAACCTTACATTGCTTGAGGCAACGGTCAGCGCCGCAGGGAAGAGCGGCCTGCCGGTTCGCGTCTGTCTGCGGGAGGACGATGCTGCCCTTGCCAGAGCGCTGGCGGGGGATGGCGTAGCGACCGTGCTATGTGAGCGCGCCAATGAGGGCATGGGCGCCACCCTGGCGGAGGCCGCGGGAGTCACCAGCGGCTGGGAGGTGGTGCTTATAGCTCTGGCCGTCATGCCGTTGGTGAAGGCCTCAACCTATCAGGCCCTGGTGCACGTCTGCTCGCGAGACGGGATCGCTGCCCCCTGCTACCGCGGTCGCCGGGGCAATCCCGTGTGCTTCGGTGCCGCCTGGCTTGAGCACCTCAGGCAATCAAGCGGGGATCGTGGTGCACGCGATTTACTGGCGGCCCATCCCCAATCCGTGACTGAAGTCGACGTGGATGACGCCGGCATTCTCAGGGATGTGGATTATCCCGCCGATCTCGATGCTATGCGCTGACCGGCTCCTCTGCCGCCGGCACCTCGCGATAGCTGTCGATATCCGGGCAGCTGCAGATCAGGTGCCGGTCGCCATGCACGTTGTCCACGCGATTCACGCTGGGCCAGAACTTCTGCTGACGCTGCCCCGGCGCAGGAAACACCGCCAGTTCACGACTGTAGGGGCGATTCCATTCCGCGACCAGATCCGCCTGGGTGTGCGGTGCATTTACCAGCGGATTGTTGTCCCGCGGCCATTCGCCGGCGGTCACCCGCTCCACCTCGGCGCGGATGCCAATCATGGCCTCGATAAACCGATCCAGCTCGGCGAGTGACTCCGACTCGGTCGGCTCGATCATCAGCGTGCCGGGGACGGGAAACGACATGGTGGGCGCATGGAACCCGTAGTCCATCAGCCGCTTCGCCACATCCTCCTCGGTGATGCCGGATTCACTCTTCAGCGGCCTCAGATCGATGATGCACTCGTGCGCTACCAGCCCGTTCTTGCCGCGGTACAGCACACGGTAGTGGGACGCGAGCTTTGCCGCGATATAGTTCGCCGACAGGATGGCTACCGCCGTCGACTGACGCAGGCCATCGGCCCCGAGCATGCGGTTGTACATCCAGGTAATAGGCAGAATTCCCGCAGAGCCGGCCGGCGCTGCGGTCACGGCGCCGATATCTTCCGGATCCAGAGGGTTTCCCGGCAGATACGGCGCAAGCTGCGCCCGGACGCCAATCGGCCCCATACCCGGGCCGCCGCCGCCGTGGGGTATGGCAAAGGTCTTGTGCAGATTCAGGTGCGAGACGTCGGCGCCGATATGGCCAGGTCGTGCCAGCCCCACCATGGCGTTCAGGTTGGCCCCATCGAGGTACACCTGCCCACCGTGCTGGTGAATGATGTCGCACAATGCCTGCACGCCCTCTTCGTACACACCATGCGTCGACGGGTAGGTAATCATGCAGGCAGCAAGCGTATCGCCGGCAGTTTCGGCCTTGCCGCGCAGGTCCTCAAGGTCGACGTTACCGCTGTCATCGCAGTAGACGATGATCACTTTCATGCCCATCATGGCGGCTGACGCCGGATTCGTGCCGTGCGCGGAGGCCGGGATCAGGCACACCCTGCGCTGGGTATCACCGCGCGCGTCGTGATAGCGGCGGATCGCCAGCAGCCCCGCATACTCGCCCTGGGCCCCGGAATTGGGCTGCATCGATACCGCATCGTAACCGGTGATATCGGCCAGATCATGCTCCAGGTCTGCCAGCACCTCTGCGTAGCCCCGGGCCTGGGATGCGGGCGCATAGGGGTGCATATTGGCGAACTCCGGCCAGCTGATCGGCAGCATTTCCGCCGTGGCGTTCAGCTTCATCGTGCAGGAGCCCAGGGGAATCATGCCGTGGACCAGAGAATAATCCCGGGCTTCCAGCCGGCGTATGTAGCGGGTAATTTCCGCCTCCGAGCGGTACAGAGAGAATACCGGATGGCTCAGGATAGCGTCGCTGCGCAACAGGCTCTGCGGCAGGCTGTCATCGTCCCCCGCCGCAATGGCACAGTCCAGGGTTTCTGTTGACAGGCCATGCTCGTCGCCGAGCACCAGCGCAAACAGCGCCTCGACGTCGGCCCCGGAGCAGGCCTCGTCAAAGCTGACGCCGAATCGGCCGGCGCCGTAGCGGCGCAGGTTGTAACCCGCCGCCTCGGCGCGATCGCCCAGGCCGGGTTCTGCCTCAAACACCACGCTATCGAAAAATCGTGGCGGCGTGGTCACGCCCTTCTCCGCGAGACCCCGGGCAAAAATGGCCGCCAGCCGGTGCACCCGCGCGGCGATAGTCTGCAGCCCCTCGGGACCATGATAGATTGCGTAGAACGCCGCCAGGTTCGCCAGCAAGGCCTGGGCCGTGCAGATATTCGAGGTCGCACGCTCGCGGCGGATATGCTGCTCACGGGTCTGCATGGCCATGCGCAGCGCGGTCTCGCCATGGCTGTCCACCGATACGCCGATAATACGCCCCGGCAAAAGCCGCTTCAGGGACTCACGCGCAGCAAAAAATGCCGCGTGCGGGCCACCGTAACCCATGGGTACGCCAAAGCGCTGCGCGGAGCCGAACACGATGTCCGCACCCATCTCGCCGGGAGATTTCAGCAGCACCAGCGCAAGAAGATCGCTGGCCACGGCGACCATCGCCCCACGCTCCTTAGCCGCCTGAATGAGTGACTCGGTGTCTCTGATTTCGCCGCGGGTGTCGGGGTAGGAAAACAGGGCACCAAAAACCTCGTGCTCGCCAACGGCCGCTGCGTCATCCACGATCAGCTCAATGCCGAACCCCGCTGCCCGGGTACGCAGTACGGACAGGGTCTGGGGATGGCACTGCGCGTCGGCGAAAAACCGTTTTGGCCCACTGCCTTTTGCCGAACGCAGACACACGGCCATCGCCTCTGCCGCCGCCGTCGCCTCATCCAGCAACGAGGCATTGGCGAGCTTCATGCCCGTCAGGTCCATGACCATCTGCTGGAAGTTGAGCAGACTTTCCAGCCTGCCCTGTGCGATTTCCGGCTGGTAGGGCGTGTACGCCGTATACCACGCCGGATTCTCGAGAACGTTGCGCTGTATCACCGCAGGCATCACTGTGTCGTAGTACCCCTGGCCGATCAGCGAACGCTTGACCTCGTTCTTCTGCGCAATCGACCGCAGGCTGGTCAGTGCCTGCTGCTCGGACAGCGCCGGAGGCACTGACAGCGGTCCATCCTGGCGTATCGCCGCAGGCAACGCGCGTTCGATCAGGCCCTCCAGCGATTCACAGTCAAGCGTCGACAACATGTGCTCGATGTCCAACGGCGCAGGCCCGATGTGGCGATCACTGAAGGGCGGATCCGCCAGGCGGTCCAGCGTCATGGAACTGCGCGTCGTGGAACTGCGCGTCGTGGAAACGGGCGGCTGGTAAGGGGCTGTGTGAGCGGCTGTGGAGGACATGGCATTTCTCACGCTGATCTAAGGTCGTTAAAGAGTAGCAACAGTGTTTCCTATAGGCAACAAATCCCCAATTCCAGGAATTTTTTGCTTGGCTGAGGCATTGGGGTTAACCTTTCGTCTGAAATTCGTCATACAGGCAACCCCGGCCAGAGGCCACATGAACGGCAGCAGCGAAGAGCCCCAGTTCCTCAGAGATGCGCGGGGTGAAGAACCGCGCATCACGCGCCGCAGCGCAACAGAGGCGACGCTGCAGCCGCTGCAGCTCGGCAAGCGCGTGCGTGCCATCCGCCTGAGCCAGAAGTTGACACTGCAGGCGGCCAGTGCGCGCACCGGTGTCGCCCGATCTACCCTGTCGAAGATTGAGAATGAACTCATATCGCCCACCTTCACTATCGTGCAGAAGCTGGTGCACGGGCTGGGCATCGACATTCCGCAGCTGTTCAGCCAGCCAAGAGCCGGCGCCAGCCCTGGGGGCCGGCGCGACATCACCCGCCGCGGCACTGGTAAACCGCATCCCACACCCACCTACGCGCATGAACTGCTGGCAACGGAACTGACGCAGAAAAAGATGGTGCCCTTCCGTACCGAGGTGCACGCGCGCGACTTCGCCGAGTATCCCGACTGGGTGCGCCACGAGGGCGAGGAATTTCTGTTTGTTCTCACTGGCGCCCTGCTGCTCTACACCGAGTTCTACGAACCCGTGGAACTGCTCGAGGGTGACAGTGCCTACTACGACTGCACCATGGGACACGCTCTGGTCTCCACCAGCGCGCGGGATGCCGAAGTCCTCTGGGTGACGGCGTAAACGGCGGGAACACGGGTGTTTCCTATTGGAAACACAGGCGCTGTCAGGCATCATGATGGCTGTTGACAACATGATGGCTGTTAACAAAGAGCTCCTGGTAAAAAGCTCGTGATCGAGAGCTCGTGATCGAGAGCTTGATCGGCCCGCGCGGGCCTACACACCTCACCGTCCGGGGATTAAACGTGACCAATACCGACCAATCACTGCTGGAGACACCCCTCGCCGACCTGCATCGGGAATGCGGCGGGAAAATGACGCCTTTCGCCGGCTACAACATGCCGGTGCAGTTCCCATCCGGCGTCAAACGCGAACACCTGCAGACGCGCGAAAGCGCGGGCCTGTTTGACGTGTCCCACATGGGACAGGTGATGCTGCGTGGCCCCGATACCGACGTTGCGCTGGAGGCACTGATGCCCTCGGACATCGTCGGCCTCGCCGAGGGACGTCAGCGTTACGGGCTGCTGACCAACGCCGACGGCGGCATCATTGACGATCTCATGGTCGCCCGGCACCGGGACGGGCTGTTCCTGGTGGTGAACGCCGCGCGCAGGACCGAGGATATCGAGCAGCTGCGCAGCCACCTGCCAGCCAGCGTCACGCTAGAACTATTGGCAGATCGCGCCCTGCTCGCCCTGCAGGGACCGGCGGCGGAGGCGGTCCTGCGCCAGCTGCAACCCGCCGTCAGCGACATGCGCTTCATGGACAGCCAGTTACTGGATATCGCCGGTGCGGCCTGTATTGTCTCGCGCAGCGGCTATACCGGGGAGGACGGCTTCGAGCTGTCAATTCCCGCTGCCCGGGCCGTATCTCTGGCAAGGCAGCTGCTCGACTTTGCCGAAGTGGAGCCGATCGGGCTGGGGGCGCGCAATTCCCTGCGCCTGGAGGCGGGGTTGTGTCTGTACGGCAACGATATCGACATGACCACGACGCCCCTCGAGGCCGGCCTCAAGTTCGCGATCTCGCCCGCGAGACGACCCGGGGGCGATCGCGCCGGCGGCTACATCGGAGACGCCGTCATTGAACAGCAGCTGAACGCCGGCACCTGGCCCCGCCAGCGGGTTGGCCTGCTCGGTGAGGGGCGCGCGCCCGTGCGTGAGAATGCGCCTCTTTTCAATGACACCGACGCGGTCATCGGCAGCGTCACCAGCGGCGTTTTCGGGCCCAGCGTGGATGGCCCGGTTGCCATGGGTTACGTCGAGAAAGCCTTTGCCACGCCGGGCACCACGCTGCTGGCGGAAGTCCGCGGCAGGCGGCTACCCATGACGGTGTCGCGAATGCCCTTTTTTACGCCGGGCTACAAGCGCGGCTGAGCGTTATCGAACGGGCCGCGAGGCCCTGGTCATCAACGATATAGTCGGCCTGTCCTGCGCCGGGTAGCGCTGCTTGCTCGGCCTCAGCCCCGATCACGCTATCCACGGCTGATGTCATGGCAAGCACAGCCACCAGGGACAGTCCGGCACCGCGCAGTCGTCTCATCGCGTACACATCGAACGACAGCCGCGTATTACAGGAACATGATGCCGGCCAGCACAAGCGCAGCAGCGATCACCGCAGCACCGATGTACAAAGGCAGCCGGCTGCCTTTGTACATCGGTGCTGCGG
>JBHEPQ010000213.1:0-7903 GCA_046260215.1 Chromatocurvus sp. | reverse complement strand
GCATGCAGCAACGGCGATGTGGCAAGTTCCTGGGAGTGCAGCTCCTTGGTCTGTTGATGACCTTTTCACTGGCGGTGCCGCAGGCAGCTGCCGAGGCGGTGGACGAGACCCCCGATCCCTTCGCCATGGTCGGTGACCTGGTGGTGGCGCGACCCATCGGGCTGGTCATGACGGCGGCGGGTGCCGCGGCGTTTATCGTCAGCCTGCCATTTACCGCAATGGCGGGTCATGTCAGCGAAGCCGCTGAAACGCTGGTAATAGGTCCTGCAGAAACTACCTTCGTGCGCTGCCTCGGCTGTCGCAATACCGGTTATACCTATAAGGACAAGGAACTCAGGGACGCGCGCAAAAGCGCTGACTGAGCGTTGTCAGGCGAATTTTTCGACCAGTGCGCTGGCAACTACGGCCGGCACAAACGGGGTGACATCGCCACGCAGCGCGGCGATTTCCCGGACGAGTGACGAGGATATGTAGGACAGGTGCTCAGAGGGCGTGAGGAAAATGCTCTCGAAGGCGGGATAAATCGCCCGATTCATATTGGCCAGCTGGAATTCGTATTCGAAATCCGCGACAGCGCGCAGGCCCCGGAGAACGCAACGGGCGTTCTGGCTCTTGGCAAAATCCGTCAACAGGTTGCTGAATCCCACAACCTCGATATTGTCGAGATGTGCCAGCGAGATCTGACAGAGCTCCACCCGCTGCTCAAGGTCGAACAGTGGCGTTTTTTTCTCACTGTAGGCAATAGCCACGACCACGCGATCGAACAGCCGGGCCGCGCGCTCTGCGAGGTCGACATGCCCGTTGGTGATCGGGTCGAAGGTGCCCGGATAAATGACGGTTTCGCGGCTCATGACTTTACTCCCCTGCCCTGCGAGCGGCGATGGTAAACAAATCGTTACCCCCGCACAATTCGGTCCTGCTGTCCGTGTTGGTCCTGCCGTCCGCTGTGGTAAAGCGCATAATGTACTGCGCCGGTGCTTTTCTGCCGCAGCGCCTGCCAGCGGGCCGGTAAAGCCTGCATCGCCAGGGCGTGTGAGCTCTCGATGTAGATCAGACTCTGCTCTACCAGGGCCGTACTGTCCTGAAGCTGTTGACAGGTAGCAGACAACAGGTCATCCGCAAATGGTGGGTCGAGGAAAACAAGGTCAAACCCTGTCTGGCAACGGGCAAGAAATTTCTCGGCCGACTGCGCGTGACACTCTGCCTGGCCACTGCCGCCAAGGGTTGCCAGCGCGGACCCGATGCCGCGCAGCAGGCCGGCATTGCTGTCAACGAAAGTGCAGTGATCGGCGCCCCGCGACAGGGCCTCTATTCCCAGTGCCCCGCTACCGGCGAACAGGTCGAGGCAGTGGGCACCGGAAATATCCGCCTGCAGCCAGTTGAAAAGCGTCTCTCGGACCCGGTCCGCCGTGGGTCGCAGGCCCCGCGCATCGGCAACCGGCAGTCGACGCCCGCGCCATCGGCCGCCGATAATCCGCACCGTGCCGCCCGTGCGGGTCTGCGGTGCTCGCTGTCTGCGACCTGCCGTCATTTCGTCACTCTTTGTCGCGGTGATAGGATGGCGTCTTTCCCGGGCGTCAGCCCTCACTGTATCACGGTCATTATGAAGTTCTTTAAACGCGATAAGCCGGATTCCCGGCCCGACGAGGCGGCGTCAGAAAACGCGCCGCAGGCACAGGAATCAGGGCCAGCGGAGGCGCCTGTTGCACCGCAGGCGCCTGTTACAGCGCAGGCGCCTGTAGCAAAGGCCGCTCCCACCGCAGAGCGGCCCACGGGTGGCGGCGAAGGGTTTTTTGCGCGTTTGCGCCGCGGCCTCGGACGCACCAGCGACAACCTGGTGGCGGGCGTCGGCAATCTGTTTCTCGGGCGCAAGGAAATTGATGCCGAACTGCTGGAAGAGCTGGAATCTCGCCTGTTGATGGCGGATGTGGGGGTCGAGGCAACGATGCAGACCATCGAGCGCCTGACCCAGCGCGTTTCACGCAAGGAACTGACGCAGCCCGAGGCACTGGGTGACGCCCTGCGCGATGAGCTGTTCGGCATTCTGGAGCCCTGTGAAAAGTCCCTCGACGTCGCAGGACACAGGCCCTATGTGATTCTGATGGTCGGCGTGAACGGCGTCGGCAAGACCACCACCATCGGCAAGCTGGCGAAGCGCTTTCGCGATCAGGGGCTGTCGGTCATGCTGGCCGCCGGGGATACCTTCCGCGCCGCGGCCGTGGAGCAGCTTCAGGTCTGGGGCGATCGCAACCAGGTGCCGGTGGTGGCCCAGCACACCGGCGCCGACAGCGCGTCGGTTTTGTTCGACGCGCTGGCCTCTGCCAGGGCCAGGGAGGTCGACGTGCTGATCGCCGATACCGCGGGCCGTCTGCACAACAAGGACAACCTGATGGAAGAGCTGCGTAAGGTGGTGCGTGTGCTGCGCAAGCAGGATCCCCAGGCGCCTCACGAGGTCATGCTGGTACTGGATGCCGGGACGGGGCAGAACGCTCTGGCCCAGGCCAGCCATTTCACCGAGGCCGTCGGTGTCACCGGCATCACCCTGACCAAGCTCGACGGGACGGCCAAGGGCGGCATCATTTTTGCTATCGCGCAGAAGCTCGGACTACCCATTCGCTACATCGGTGTGGGTGAAACAGCCGAGGACCTGCGGCCGTTCGCCGCCCGGGAGTTCATCGACGCCCTGTTCGATCGCGGATAGTCTCCGTGATCTCCTTTGAGCGCGTCAGCAAGCGTTATGACAACGGCCACGACGCGTTGCGCGAGGTGTCCTTCGATGTCAACCGGGATGAGCTGGTGTTTCTCACAGGCCACTCGGGCGCCGGCAAGAGCACGCTCCTGCGCCTGATCATGCTCATGGAGCAACCCACGCGGGGGCGTGTCGTGGTCAACGGCAACGACCTGTCACGCGTCGGCCGGCGCGGCGTGGCGCCGCACCGCCGGGGCATCGGTGTCGTGTTCCAGAACCACCGGCTGCTGTTCGATCGCACGGTCTTCGACAACGTCGCACTGCCACTGACCATCGCCGGCTATGATGACCGCGAGGTCGGACGGCGGGTGCGTGCGGCGCTCGACAAGGTCGGCCTGCTGGCCCGCGAGCGTGCCATGCCGGTGACCTTGTCCGGCGGAGAGCAGCAGCGCGTGGGAATTGCGCGGGCCGTGGTCGGGCGGCCGCCTGTGCTGCTGGCGGATGAGCCCACTGGCAATCTCGATCCGGCACTCTCTGCAGAAATCATGCAACTGTTCGCGGATTTTGCCCGCGTCGGTCTCACCGTGTTGATTGCAAGCCACGATCTGCCCCTGATTTCCCGTCTGCGCCACCGTATCGTCACCCTGCGCCAGGGCAGGTTGGTGGGTACTCACTGATATGTCTCGCGCTGCCAATCGTCGACCCGAGGGCGCGCGCGTCACCCGTCGCGGCGTCGGCAGTCGCTACCGGGCGTGGGTCCGGCACCATCGCGCGTCCGCTGCCGATTCACTGCGAAAGATCCTTGATCATCCCGTGTCCAGTCTTGTCACCTGGTTGGTTGTGGGCATTGCCATGGCGCTACCCGTCAGCCTGATGCTGGCGCTGGACAATCTGCGCGGGCTCGAGGGCAATGTCACGGATGAGGCGAGTCTGTCGCTGTTTCTCGTCGGGTCGGTGGATACCGCCGGCGCGCGCACCCTCGCGCAGATGCTGAGCGAGCGGTCCGACGTTGCCGGCGTCGTGTTCCATCCGCGTGACAGGGCGCTGGAGGAGTTTCGCCAGCAGTCCGGTTTTGCAGATATCGTGGACGGTCTGGATGAGAATCCATTGCCACATCTGCTGCTCGTCACACCGAAGGATCGCGCATCGGTGAATGCAAGTGACGCCCTTGCCGCAGCCCTCGCGGGGCTTCCGCAGGTGGCCGAGGTCGTCGTGGATAGTGCCTGGCTGCGGCGTCTGCAGGGTATGCTCGTTCTCGGCGATCGCCTGGTGCTGACTCTGGGCCTGCTGCTGTGTGCCGGCGTTATTCTGATATTGGGTAACACCATACGTCTGGCCATCGAGAATCGTCGCGAGGAAATACTGGTGACACGCCTCGTGGGTGGCAGCAATGCCTTTATCCGGCGCCCGTTTCTTTACACCGGGCTGTGGTATGGCGTGGGCGGCGGCGTTGCAGCTGTCCTATTGACCTCACTCGGTGTCTGGTCGCTGGGTGGGCCAGTCTCGGCCCTCGCCGTGGCATATAACACGGAGTGGCGTCTCAGCGGCCTCGGGCTGGTCAGCAGCTGCCAGCTGGTGCTGGCCGGTGGCCTGCTGGGGCTCGGCGGTGCCTGGGTAGCGGTGTCCCGACACCTGCGCGGCATGGAGCCGGCATAGCGTTCAATCGACTGTAATCGCAGCAAAAAGGCGCTCTTGTAACCCACCGGCATGGAACTATGGCGGTATTAGCAGTCGAAGGGTTTGAGTGCTAGACTTGTCCCGATGGAGGACACGACGATGACAACAATGATTCAGCCGATAGACCAACTGGTACCGGGTGCCAACCTGGCCGCCTACGTGCAGGCCGTAGGCCGCATACCGGTGTTGACCGTCGATCGCGAGCAGGAGCTGGCGCGACAGCTTTACTTTGACAACGACGTTCACGCCGCGCGCGGTCTGGTGATGTCCCACCTGCGGTTTGTGGTGCACATTGCGCGCAGCTATCGTGGGTATGGTCTGGCCGAGGCGGATCTTATTCAGGAGGGTAATGTCGGCCTGATGAAGGCGGTAAAGCGCTTTGATCCCGACAAGGGAGTGCGTCTGGTGTCGTTTGCTGTGCACTGGATCAAGGCCGAAATACATGAGTTCATTCTGCGCAACTGGCGCATCGTAAAAGTCGCCACCACCAAGGCGCAGCGCAAGCTGTTTTTTAACCTGCGCAGTGCCAAGAAAGGTCTGGCATGGCTGAGCGCCGATGAGGCTCAGGCCGTTGCCGATGATCTGGGTGTCAACATTCAGGAAGTACAGCGCATGGAAGGGCGCCTGAGTAACCGGGACCTGGCGTTCGACGCACCGACAGACAGTGATGAGGACGACGTGTGGCAGTCTCCGCAGTACTATCTCGAGGACCATTCGGGTGACCCGGCGCAGGCTGCCGAATCGGAGAACTGGCAACAGAACAGTGAAAACGGTCTGTACCTCGCACTGGACGACCTCGATGCACGCAGTCGCGACATTCTGGCGCGACGCTGGCTGGCCGAGAACAAGGCCACCCTGCACGAGCTGGCTGCCGAGTACGGTGTTTCCGCCGAGCGCATCCGTCAGCTCGAGCAGGCGGCGATGAAAAAGCTGCGCGCCAGTATTGCCGCATGACGCCGGCCCTCTAGCGTGGCGAGGCTGTTTATTACGCTGGGTGCCGTCGCCGGTCTGCTTGCGGTGGCGCTGGGTGCCTTTGGTGCGCACGCGCTACGCGGACGCCTGGACGATTACGCCCGGGGTATTTTCGAAACGGCGGTGCAGTACCACTTCCATCACAGCCTTGCGCTGCTCGCCGTGGGCCTGCTCGCCATCAATGCCCCGGATGCGAGCCTGCTGAAGTCCAGCGGCTGGCTGTTCCTGATTGGTCTGCTGCTTTTCTCCGGGAGCCTGTATGCACTCAGTCTGACCGGCGTCAAATGGCTCGGCGCCATCACGCCGCTGGGCGGTCTTGCCTTCATTGCCGGCTGGGGCTGTATGGCGGCGTTCGGCTGGAAACTGCTTCCCTGAAAGCTCCGCTGACCGTATTGTCCTGATCTGACCATGAGTAACGCGCCAGGACGGCGACCCATCCGCAGCTTTGTCTTACGCGGCGGTCGCATGACCGATGGACAGCGGCGCGCTTTTGACCGCGATTGGGGCCGTTGGGGCCTGGATTACAGCCCGCAGCCGCTGAATCTGGACGACCTGTTCGGTCCAGACTCGCCACGGGTACTGGAAATCGGTTTCGGCATGGGTCAGTCCCTGGTCGAGATGGCCGCCGCCGACCCGCAGGCATACTATATCGGCATCGAGGTGCACCGTCCGGGTGTGGGCAGTCTGTTACATCTGGTGTCGGAGCAAGGTCTCACTAACCTAAGGGTGTTCTGCCACGACGCCGTGGACATATTACGCGACTGCATCCCGGCGTCGGCTCTGGACAAAGTACAGATTTTCTTCCCGGATCCCTGGCACAAAAAGCGTCATCACAAGCGCCGCCTGATACAGCGCGATTTTGTGGATCTGGTGGTGACTCGACTGCGCGCCGGCGGCACCCTCCATCTTGCGACGGACTGGGAGCCCTACGCCCGGCAGATGCTGGAAATACTGTCGGCGAACCCGCTACTGCAAAACACATCGGACGATGGCACTTATGTGCCGCGCCCGGAAAGCCGTCCGCTGACCCGCTTCGAGCAGCGCGGCACACGGCTGGGTCATGGCGTTCGCGATCTGTTGTTTACCCGCGAAACAGCCGCTGACTGACGTCCGCTTCCGGCTGGTCGGGCCTGTCAGTCAGGGAAAAAACGCTCCACCACATCGTCCAGAAACCTATGCCCCAGTTTCGTGGTGCGCAGCAGGCCCGTGTCGGAGACCAGCAGGCCCTCGTCGACCAGGGCTGCAACGGTCGGCCGTATCGTATCCAGCGGCAGGCCGGTTGCTGCGCTGAAATGTGCCACGGCAACGCCGGCGTCCAGGCGTAGTGCATTGAGCATGAACTCCCCGGGCAGCTCTTCCGCCGCCAGCAGGCGGCGCTGGCTTGTGTGCTGACCCGGCTCCGCAGTGAGATAGGCGTCCGGCTGCCGGGTTTTCGCGTAGCGCCAGATGTCCCCGTCGGCCTGCGTGATCTTGCCGTGCGCCCCGGCGCCCAGCGCCAGATAATCGCCGAAATGCCAGTAGCCGAGGTTGTGCCGACAGGCGCGGTCGTCGCGGGCATACGCGGAGACTTCATAGCGCCGAAAACCGCCATCAGCCAGCATCGCCCCGCCTTCCGTCTCTACCCTGGCGAGAGTGTCCTCGACCGGAAGCAGCGGCGGGTCGCTATAGAAGCGGGTGTTCGGCTCGATGGTGAGCTGGTACCAGGACAGGTGCTCGGGGGCGACTGCCAGCGCCTGTCGCAGGTCTGCCAGAGCGCCCTCAACGGTCTGCGCGGGCAGTCCGTGCATCAGGTCGAGGTTGAGGTTGTCGAAGCCGGCACTGCGCGCCGCCTCCACGGCGCGCAGTGCCTGGCCGCTATCGTGCACCCGGCCGAGAGCCCGAAGTGATGTGTCGCTGAAGCTCTGGATTCCCAGTGACAGCCGATTCACGCCCGCGTCGCGAAAGCCGGCGAACTTGCCGGCCTCAGCGCTGCCCGGGTTGCTCTCCAGCGTGATCTCGACACGGGCGGAAAGCGCCAGACGCCGGGCAACACCTTCCAGCAGGCGAGCTATCGCCGCTGCCGAAAACAGGCTGGGAGTGCCGCCGCCGATAAAAATGCTGGTGATTTCACGCCCATCGGCCAGCGCTGCATCGTGATCCAGGTCCCGCAGCAGCGCCTCCACATAGCGCACCTCGGGAATACGTTCCCGCTCGTGGGAGTTAAAATCACAATAGGGGCACTTTTTCTCGCACCAGGGCAGGTGGATATAGAGGCCCAGGGCGTCAGCCGCGGCAGTCACTCGCCGAAATCATGCTGCAGGGTGTTCAGCAGTGCCGCGCTGGCCCTGCCGCGGTGGCTGATGCGGTTCTTTTCTTCCCGCGGCAGCTCCGCCGCGGTGCACGCGTGGCTGTCGACCCAGAACAGGGGATCGTAGCCAAATCCGCCCTCGCCGCGGCCGTCCCTGAGTATGCGACCGCGCCAGCTGCCCAGCGCGATGACCGGCGTCGGGTCATCGGCATGCCGCAGCAGTACCAGTGCGCAATAAAAGCGGGCTTCGCGTTGGTCGTCGTTGACGCCATCGAGGG
>JBHEPQ010000207.1:0-4660 GCA_046260215.1 Chromatocurvus sp. | reverse complement strand
CCGCAGCAGACTCACCACCGGCATCTTGAACGGGCCACCCCAGACCCTGGCCGGTGCTGAGCATTTGCTGGACGAAATTCTCCGCCTGGGCGGGGAGCTGTCGGCCTGGTTGCCGGCGGATCTGGATATCGATGGCGAACTCTACGCCTGGGCGCAGGCCTTTGACCGGCAAGCCCTGGCCTTGCGCAATGAGTTGCGTTTACTGCGGCCTGAGTCGCAGCAGTTTGGCGCCATTCCGAAGCTTTCAGAACTGGCGGCCGGCGGCCCGGCCGGCAAGAGCGCACGGTCGCTGGCCGCGGCCAAGCGGCTCAAAACCATCGACGCTCTGATGCAGCGCTGCGGCGAACTGGCGGCGATGGACTTTGACTTTCTCTACAATACCTCCCGAGGCCTGTTCTGCATCGGTTACGACGTCGGCGAACGCCGTCGCGATCCGGCCTGTTACGATCTGCTGGCTTCCGAAGCGCGCCTGGCCAGTTTCCTGCTCATCGCCCGGGGACAGATTCCCCAGAAGCATTGGTTCTCTCTCGGTCGCCTGCTGACCAGTCATGGCGGCGACGTCAGTCTGATTTCCTGGAGCGGTTCGATGTTCGAGTATCTCATGCCCCAGTTGATCATGCCGAGTTACCCCAATACCTTGCTGGAGCAGACCTGCAAAGCCGCTGTTTCGCGCCAGATCGAATTCGGCCGGCAACGCGCCGTACCCTGGGGCATTTCCGAGTCGTGCTACAACCTCACCGATATGCACCAGATCTATCAATATCGGGCCTTTGGTGTGCCGGGGCTGGGTTTCAAGCGTGGTCTGGGCGAGGATCTGGTTATTGCTCCTTATGCCAGCGCACTGGCGCTGACGGTGTTGCCCAAGGACGCCTGCCGCAACCTGCAGAGAATGGCGGGTCATGGCTTCCAGGGCAATTACGGCTTCTTCGAGGCGATTGATTACACCCCGTCGCGGGTGCCGCGGGGTAAGCACCACGTCATTGTGCGTGCCTTCATGGCCCATCATCAAGGGATGAGCCTGTTGGCCTTCGCCCACGTCCTGCTCAACCAGCCGATGCAGCGCCGCTTCATGTCCGACCCCATGTTAAAGGCGACCGAGTTGCTGTTGCAGGAACGGGTACCGAAGAAGGGTGCGACAGTGCACCCTCACGCGGCCGAAGTGAGCGCCGCCGCGCATCCGTTCGAAGAGGGCGGCGGGATCATGCGCGTCTTTACCGACCTGAACACGCCGGCCCCGGAAATTCATCTGCTCTCCAACGGCAGCTACCACGTCATGGCAACCCATGCCGGTGGCGGCTACAGCCTCTGGCGCGACCTGGCCGTCACCCGCTGGCGCGAGGATGCCACCTGCGATTGCTGGGGATCCTTTATTTACCTGCGCGACTGCGACTCGGGGCGTTATTGGTCCACCGCCTATCAACCGACCCGACGCAAGGCCGAGCGCTATGAGGCGATCTTCGTCCAGGGGCGTGCTGAATACCGGCGGCGAGACCAGGGGATCGATGCACACACCGAGATCAGCGTCTCCCCCGAGGACGATGTGGAAATCCGCCGGGTCACGCTCACCAACCAGTCGTCCCGGACCCGCCATATCGAGCTGACCAGTTACGCTGAGGTGGTGTTGGCCCCGCTCAATGCCGACCTGGCCCATCGCGCGTTCAGCAACCTGTTCGTGCAAACCGAAATCCTGCCTGAGTGGCAGGCGATTCTCTGCACGCGCCGCTGCCGCACTCCGGGAGAGCAGGTGCCTTGGATGTTTCACCTGCTGGCCGCACCGGGCGCGGTGAGCGACGAGCCTTCTTACGAGACGGATCGCACCAAATTTATCGGGCGCGGACGAACTACGGCTAACCCGGTGGCTGTCGACAGCCACGATCGCCATTCGCGACTGTCGAACACGGATGGTCCGGTGCTCGATCCAATCGTGGCGATCCGCCGCACCCTGAGCCTGTCACCCGATGAATCAGCGAGTGTGCAGATCATCTCCGGGGTTGCGGACACCCGTGAGGCCGCCCTGGCGTTGCTGGAGGAATATTGTGATCGGCACTTCGTTGAGCGTGCCTTTGAAATGGCCTGGTTCCAAAGCCAGGAGGTGCTGCGCCGCCTGGGGGTCACTGAAAGCGAGGCCCAACTCTATGGCCGTCTGGCGACCTCGGTCGTCTTCAGCAATGCCTTGCGCCGCGCCGCGCCGAGCGTCATTGCCCGCAATCAGCTGGGCCAGTCAGGGCTGTGGCGCTTTGCCATCTCCGGAGATCTGCCGATCGTCCTGCTCAACATCAGCGACCTGGATCGGATCGACCTGGTCAAACAGGTGCTGCATGCCCACGCCTATTGGCGGATGAAGGGTCTGGCTGCCGACCTGGTGATTGTCAATGAAAATTTTTCGGGCTACCGGGCGGAGTTGCACGACCAGATCATGGGGTTGATCAACGCGGGCCCCGAAGCGCAGATGTTGAACCAGCCGGGCGGTATCTTCGTGCGGCGCGCCGAGGAACTGTCCGAGGACGGGCGGGTGTTGCTGCAGACGGTCGCCCGGGTGGTATACAGAGACACCGCCGCAACCCTGGTCGAGCATGTGGAACGCCGGATGTCGCCAGAGCGGGGATCGGATCGCCTGGAGCCCGTGATGCAGCCGGCGGCGGAGCAGGTGCAGCCCCTGTTGCCCCGCGAGCGCATTTTCTGCAACGGCCTGGGAGGCTTCACCCCCGATGGGCGCGAATACGTCATCACCCTCGAACCGGGTCAGAACACCCCGGCGCCCTGGGCCAATGTCATCGCCAACCCGCATATCGGCACCGTGGTCAGCGAGAGCGGCAGCGCCTACACCTGGGTGGACAATGCCCACGAGTTCCGGCTGAGCCCCTGGCACAACGATCCCTTAAGCGACAGCAGCGGCGAGGCCCTCTATATTCGCGACGAGGAATCGGGTGACTTCTGGTCGCCGACACCGCTGCCCGCCCGCGGGCGAAGCGGCTACGTCTGCCGCCATGGCTTTGGCTACAGCGCGTTCGAACATTTCGAGGCCGGCATCGCCTCGGAACTGTTCACCTACGTCGCCGTGGATGCACCGGTGAAGTTCCTGGTCGTCAAACTGCGCAACCAGTCGCGGCGCCCGCGAAGCTTGTCGTTGACCGGATATTGGGAGCTGGTGCTCGGTGAATGGCGACACGCCAATATGATGCACATCGTGACCGAAACGGATCCGCACAGCGGCGCGCTGTTGGCCCGCAACGCCTATGGCCGCGAGTGCGCCAATCGGGTCGTTTTTGTGCAGGTCAGCGAGCCGGAGCGCAGGGTGAGTGGCAGCCGCACTGAGTTTATCGGCCGCAACGGTTCGCTGTCCAGTCCGGCGGCGATGGGTCGTAAACGCTTGTCGAATCGAACCGGCGCGGGCCTCGATCCGTGCGCTGCGGTTCAAACCAGGATTGAACTGGCCGATGGGGAAGAGCGCGAGATCGTGTTCATCTTTGGCGCGGCCGACCAAGCCGACCAGGTGCAGCATTTGATCCGGCAATTCGGAGGCACGGCCGGCGCCCGGCAGGCCCTGGAGGCGGTGTGGGATCACTGGAGCCGTATCCTGGGCGCGGTGCAGGTCGAGACCCCTGACCCCGCGTTGGACGTGCTCGCCAATGGCTGGCTGGTTTACCAGACCATCTCCTGCCGGCTCTGGGCACGCAGCGGTTATTACCAGTCAGGAGGCGCCTACGGATTTCGCGATCAGCTGCAGGACACCATGGCGCTGCTCCATACCACACCCTGGCTGGCCCGCGAGCAGTTGCTTCGCTGCGCCTCGCGGCAGTTCCCTCAGGGCGACGTTCAGCACTGGTGGCACCCGCCGGGCGGACAAGGGGTGCGCACCCATTTCTCCGATGATTATCTGTGGCTCCCCTACGCCACCTGTCGCTATGTGCTGGCGACCGGCGATACCGGCGTCCTCGACGAAGCGGTCCCGTTTCTCGAAGGGCGACTGCTCAATCCGGAAGAGGAAGCTTACTACGACCAGCCGCAACGATCGAGTGAAATGGCCAGCCTCTATGAACATTGCGTGCGTTCCATCAAACACGGCTTACGTTTTGGCGAGCATCAATTACCGCTGATGGGCTGCGGCGACTGGAATGACGGCATGAATCTGGTCGGTCACGAGGGCAAGGGCGAAAGCGTGTGGCTGGCGTGGTTCCTGTACGAGAATCTGCAACTGTTCGCCGGTTTGGCGCGGAAACGCAATGACGCCGCTTTTGCCGACCACTGCAGCGAGCAGGCGGCTCTGCTGCGCAGCAACATCGAGGCTCATGCCTGGGATGGAGCCTGGTATCGGCGTGCCTGGTTCGATGACGGCACCCCGCTGGGCTCCTCTGTCAACGAGGAATGCCAGATAGATTCGATCAGCCAGAGCTGGGCGGTCATCTCCCGGGGCGGCGACCCCGGCCGGGCCCGTCAGGCGATGGATGCGCTTGACCAGCGGCTGGTGCGACGGGATGCGCAGATCATACAACTGCTCGCCCCACCCTTCGATCAATCCGAGCTTGAACCGGGCTATATCAAGGGCTATGTGCCCGGCGTGCGCGAAAACGGCGGACAATACACGCATGCCGCGATCTGGGCGACGATGGCGTTTGCCCTGCTGGGTGAACGGGAGCGCGCCTGGGAATTATACGCCATG
>JBHEPQ010000153.1:0-3581 GCA_046260215.1 Chromatocurvus sp. | reverse complement strand
CCACTCCCCCAGGATCACGTCCAGCGGCTTGACCGCGGGGCGCCCGTCGCTGCCGATCATGTTCAGGTTGACCCGGTAGCTGCGCTCCAGGTCGGTCGTGGCAAACAGATGGCTCATCAGTGCATCGCAATCGACGCGGTTCGAGCGCGGAACAATGAGCAGCCGCGTCGGGCTCTCGTGATCCGACTCGTCACGCAGATCTGCCACCATGGGCAGCTTGCGCGCCTGCATCTGCTGCGCGATCTGCTCCAGCACCCGGGCACCGGACGTTTGGTAGGGCAGGGCCGTCACTACAATATCGCTGCTCTCGCGCTCCCACAGCGCGCGCATGCGCAGGCTGCCGCGCCCGGTACTGTAGATTGTGCGGATATCCGCCAGCGGCGTGATGATCTCGGCCTCGGTGGGATAGTCGGGCGCTACAATGTGCTCGCACAGCGCCTCGACATCGGCTCTGGGTGAATCCAGAAGATGCACCGCCGCCGCAATCACCTCGCGCAGGTTGTGCGGCGGTATATCGGTTGCCATGCCCACGGCAATGCCGGTGGTGCCGTTGAGCAGCACATTGGGCACCTGTGCGGGAAGGATCGCGGGTTCATCCATGGTGCCATCGAAATTCGGCACCCAGTCCACCGTACCCTGGGCGAGCTCACCCAGCAGAGCTTCGGCATAGGCCGCCAGGCGCGACTCGGTATAGCGCATCGCAGCAAAGGACTTCGGATCGTCCGCGGAGCCCCAGTTGCCCTGGCCATCGACCAGCGGATACCGGTAGCTGAAGCTCTGGGCCATGAGCACCATGGCCTCGTAGGCTGCGCTGTCGCCGTGGGGATGGAACTTGCCGATAACATCGCCTACGGTGCGCGCCGACTTCTTGAACTTGGCACCGGCCTTCAGGCCAAGCTCACTCATGGCATAGACAATGCGCCGCTGCACCGGCTTCAGGCCATCGCCGATATGCGGCAGGGCGCGGTCCAGTATCACGTACATCGAGTAATCGAGGTACGCTTTCTCCGCGTAATCCCGCAGCGCTATGTGTTCGTCGCCGTCGGGTTCGGTAACCGGGGTTTCAGACATTCAGGGATCTCGTGGTGAAAAGACTGCGGGGGGGGGTTCGTGACGGCAAGCGGGCACTATTGCCGGGGATCGCTGCTCTGCAGCCTGACGATCTGCTCGTTGAGGCTGACGATAGAGTTGGCCATATCCGAGAGCAGGCTCTGGATAGTCCCGGGGTTGCTGCGTATCAACTCGGCAAACTGGTTAATGGGCACCTTGACCACCGAGCAGGCCGTGCGTGCCCGAACGGTGGCGCTTCGATCGGCGTGTGTCAGGGCGGCCATGGCGCCAAAAATCTCGCCAGCGCTGATGCGCCCCACCTGTACGTCATCGACCAGAACATCCGCCACGCCGGCGGTCATGTTGAATACAAAGTGCGCCCGCTCGCCCTGAGAGATGATGATATCGCCGGACTCGAATAACTCGAAACCAGGGGTGGTTACCACGTCTACTGCCGTAGCGGCAGCAGCGAGACGCAGCATCATGCCGGAGTAGGTCACCAGCAGGCGGGTCCAGAGCTTGGTTGTCGCCGAATTCGCGAACACCTGCTGCATGAAATCGAGAGCCGGATAACTCGACAGGCTCGCCCCCGCTTCACTGCCGTAGCTTACTGCGGCATCCGGATCTGCCGAGCCGGCAATATCCGGCAGCAGCATGTCGCCCTCCTCCAGCAAACAGACATTGCGATTCCGGTAGCGCACGGCGAGCGTGCCACTGTCGATGCGGAAAAACTTGCCGCCGTCGAAGCTGCGGAAGTTGCCGGCGTGTGTCGGTGTCACCTCCACGCGATCGGGGTAGAGCTCAATCTCGTCGAGCAGCGCCTGCACCAGGGCCCTGAACTGGCGATTCAGCAGCTTGAAGTCTGCAGGTAAGTCTACGCTTGCCAACATAAAGGTCGAATCCTGTCATCGCCAGCCTTACCAGAGCTTAACCTGTCTGGCGCACCCGGACCCGGCGCCGCGCACGGTCGGCCCACGATCATAACAAGTTATTCATTGCGCGAGAACTGCAACCGTGCATCGCCCAGAGCGCCGTGGTGCTGGTTTTCGTCGGCGTATATCGCTAGCATGCGCGACGCGAAGGGTATCCGAGAGGGGCGAACTGCAGGATATGACCGACACCTGGATTAGCCGCGATTTCGCGTCCCTGTCACCCCCACTGCTGTACGCCATCCTACGGCTGCGCCAGGCCGTATTTGTGGTCGAGCAGGACTGCGTCTACCAGGATCTGGATAATCTCGACCAGTGCGCTGACCACCTCCTGCTACTGCGCGGCGATGAACCTGTTGCCTACCAGCGCTGCCTTCCCCCGGGTACAGCCTTCGAGGAAAGCTCCATCGGGCGCATCATTGTCGCACCGCAGGCGCGTGGGGAAGGCCTTGGGTCATGCCTGGTACAGCGCGGGATAGAACACAATCGTGAGCGCTGGCCCGAGAGCCCGATCTGCATCGGTGCCCAGGCCCATCTGCAGGGCTTTTACGGCGCGCTGGGATTCCGGGTGATCGGCGATCTCTACCTGGAGGACGGCATCGAGCACATTCATATGTTGCTCGACGCCTGACAGAAAACGCCACTGCCGAAAGCCTCCACCTGCAGGCCGCGAAGCTGAAGCCTCGCCTTAGGGGGTACTCAAGATCGTGAAGCGCGCTTGCGCTCGTGCTCGAGCAACAGCTTCTTACGCAGGCGAATGCTTTCGGGCGTGACTTCCACCAGCTCGTCCTCCTCGATGAACTCCAGCGCCTGCTCCAGCGTGTGCCGCACCGCCGGCGTCAGCGTCAGCGCCTCATCGGTGCCGGAGGCGCGCACGTTGGTCAGCTGCTTGGCCTTGGTGGGATTGACTACCAGGTCATTGCCGCGGCTGTGCAGGCCGATGATCTGCCCCTCGTAGACATCAACGTTCGGCAACACGAACAGGCGACCGCGATCCTGCAGGTTGAACAGGCCGTAGGCCAGGGTCTTGCCCTTGACCATGGACACCAGCACACCGTTGACGCGGTGGCTCATATCGCCGCCCTTGACTGGCCCGTAATGGTCGAAGATGTGATTCATGGTGCCGCTGCCCGAGGTCATGGTCAGGAACTGGGAGCGGAAACCGATCAGACCACGTGCCGGGATAACAAACTCCAGGCGCACCCGGCCCTTGCCGTCCGGGACCATATTGCCAAGTTCCGCGCGACGCAGACCCAGTTCTTCCATGATCGAGCCCTGGTGCTGCTCCTCGACATCAATGACCAGCTGCTCGAAGGGTTCCTGCAGCACGCCGTCGATTTCGCGCTGAATGACCTCGGGCCGCGAGACACCGAGCTCGAAGCCCTCGCGGCGCATGGTCTCGATCAGCACCGACAGGTGCAGCTCGCCGCGGCCTGATACCTTGAACTTGTCGGGACTGTCGCCGGGCTCGACACGCAGGGCAACATTATGGATGAGTTCGCGCTGCAGTCGCTCGGCGATATTGCGCGATGTCACATATTTCCCTTCCTTTCCGGCGAAGGGCGAATCGTTGACCTGGAAGGTCATGCTCACCGTGGGCTC
>JBHEPQ010000151.1:0-3123 GCA_046260215.1 Chromatocurvus sp. | reverse complement strand
CGGTCATAGACCGGGCCGCCGTGGATGCGCGTACGCAGCCATCGGGGCTTGGGCAGGCGCTGCGAGGTCGACGCCGACGCCTTGATACCGTCCTTGATCACGCGCATGCCCCGCGGATTCACGAATTTCTCACCACTGGTGACATTGACGACCGGGATCATGGGTGCATCGCTCATAAGAACTCCTATAACTAATATCGATGAGTGACGTCGCACCCCAATTATATCGGAATCACCATAGGTCTACACTGAAGACGTGCTCAGCCCAGTCGTTTGCAGACCTCGTCGTACAGCTGCAGATCCTGCCGATTGAGCATTTCCAGATCGCTGTAGAGCGCGTCGCCGATCTGCTCGCGCAACGCTGCCAGGCGCGCCTCCAGCGGACGGAAAATATCGTTGGAGGTTGTGTTGGCGGGCTTGCGATCGCGCTGCGTGAACTCGATACCGCAGTCTGCAAGCGGCGCCGCAAAACGCGCCACGTCCGCGGTAAAGTGCTCTGTCCGCGCCAGCAGCTCTACCGCGCACAGGTTGCGACGTGCCTGATCGATGTCGGCAATGACGCCACCATCTGCCAGTGGCACCACGCGCATCAGGCCGCGACGGCCATACGCCCCGCAGAGAAGCTGCGTCTGCGCGTTGGAGATATTGTTCAGCGGGCGCGATCCGTCGACCGCTTCTCGCAGCCAGCCTGCAAAGTCCAGCTTTTTGGAGCTGGCCTCATCCCGGGAGGTGAAGCCGGGTCGAGCGGCCCCCGGCAACATGCGTCTCAGTCCCTGCTTCTGATCTGCGCGCTGGCAGAAGAACTCGTAGACGGAGCGGATACGCAGCAGCGGGTGGCGCAGAAATACAACCGGGAGAATACGAACCTCCAGCGACACCGGCACGGGCAGCCGGATCTGGTGCGAACTGAACGCACGGGCGGCACCGTGATTACGTATAACCTTGAGCAGTTCATCCTGGTCGAACACCGAGAACGGAAACGGCCCGTCGAAGGACACCAGGCGCGAACCCACGGTGTCCGTCAGGACTTCATCAAAGGAGGTCCCGCTGTTCTTGAAGATGTGGTAGTGGCAAATCACGTGACGCAAGCTGTCTACTCCAGTGTGTACTGATCAGAGATACACGATGTCATCGTAAACCACCGTGGCGGCAGGCATTGTGAAAACGCTACCTGAAATCCGGCTCCCCCTGCCAGTCAATGAAATCCGGCAGATCGGCAGAAACCCTGTCAGGATACGCCGCTGGCCGTTTGTCCAGGAACGAAGCCACGCCTTCCTTCGCATCTGCCGACGCGCCCCGGGCCTGCACGGCCCGGCTGTCAAGCTGGTGCGCTTCCATAGGATGTTGCGCACCGGCCATGCGCCAAAGCATCTGACGGGTCATGGCCACGGAGACCGGCGCTGCATTGTCGGCGATGTCCCGGGCCAGAGCCACCGCTGCGGGGTAGAGATCGGCCGGTGCATGAACCGACCTGACCAGTCCTCGTTTCTCCATTTCATCGGCATTAACCAACCGCCCGCTCATGCACCATTCCAGCGCCGTAGACAACCCGACCGCCCGGGAGATAAACCACGATGATGCCGCCTCAGGGACAATGCCGCGACGGGCAAAGACGAAGCCGTAGCGGGCGTTTTCAGAGGCGAGGCGCATGTCCATGGCCAGTGACAGCGTAGCGCCGACGCCGACGGCTGCGCCGTTGATAGCGCCGATCACCGGTTTCAGGCTGCGAAAGATGCGTAGCGACACTATACCCCCACCATCGCGGGTGACGCCGCTGGCTAGTGGATCCGGCGCATTGCCTTTATGTTGCTCGTAGTCGAAGCTATCCGCACCGCCAGAGAGGTCCGCGCCGGCGCAGAAGGCCCTGCCGGCGCCCGTCACGATCACCGCACGCACCTGGTCGTCGGCATCGGTCTGATCGAAGGCGGCAATCAGCTCTTCCATCATCTTTACCGTGAAAGCGTTCATACGCTCCGGCCGATTGAGTGTGATAGTGGCGATACCGTTCTCGACGTCGAGAAGGATGGTTTCAAACAGGTGCATGACATCTCCTTGTTAGCGATTGCCGCCCAGTGCCGGAGCGCACCGCGTGCGGCATCCTTGTTTGTGTCGTGATCGACGTCGGCGTTTTCCAAGCCGCGCGCCGCTATTACGGACCGGGTCCTCGCCAGAGCCAATCATTTCATCAGGAGCTACACTCGAAACGTGCAGCCCACAGCAGGCTCGCTCTGAGCAGAGAGGTTGCCTCCGTGTCCGCTGCACTGCGGTACCACACGTTCCCAATTTCGGCCTCCATGTCTCTCGCGAATCTTCGCAGAGATCATGCAACAATCTCCGCGGAGTCGCCATTTAGGCGGATGTCAAAGCACCCGCGGTGCAACTGTCGATGGTGGAATCGACACAAGGTAACGAGGTTATCCAATCGTGTTTCTCCACCCTCCGCCCAGTGCTGGATGTGATGCGCATCAACATACGTGGATTCCTGGCAACCGGGATACTGACAGACGCCGTCCCGCTCGCGCAGCGCACGACGAATGCGCTCCGGCACAATCCGCGACCGTCTGCCCACGTTCAGCACCTTGCCGGCGTCATCCTCCAGCACGCTGACCAGCGACGCGTCGCAACTCAGCCGCCGCACGGTGGACGGCGACAGCCATGGTGTATCCTCGAAATGCGACCGCCCATGCGTGCAGCACACGCCGGACCGCTGCTCACGCAGGGTATTGACGTCTACATGCATCACCACCTGACACCGATCCGTGCCCTTCAGCGCCTGCAGGCCTCGATAATCCGGCCCCGAGGCGAGGAAGTGCTCAACCATGGCCACCAGCGCATCTGCCCTGACCTGATTCATGTGCTGCGAAAAAACCTCTGCGGAGATTTTCTCCTCTGCCCGCGTGTAAGCAACATGATCCGGTAAGCGCTCGCCGGACTCGTCGTCAGCGTCTGAAGCGTCTCTGGCTCCGGCTCCTGCTCCTGCTGCGGCCTCTGCTCCCGCTTCGGTTTCAGCTTCTGCTTTCGCTCCTACTTCTGCTTCTCTTTCTGCGTCGGCACCTGCTTCGGCGCCTGTTTCCACCTCTACTCCTGCTTCTACTCCCGCTCCTGCTTCACGGCGCTGCAGGAT
>JBHEPQ010000149.1:0-6810 GCA_046260215.1 Chromatocurvus sp. | reverse complement strand
CAACGGCAATTACCTGAAACCCTCGATTCGCAGCGCCGGCATGGACCCGGATAACCTGCCCGAGGGCGATCCCAGCAAAATGGACTTCGGCTCGGGTGGCAACAGCGACGCCAAGGCCTGGAAAGATATCTGGGGCTGTGGACAGGGCATCGGCGCCGTCAAGGCCGTGGAATCCGCAGGCGATATGGTGGCACGGCTCGCCCGGGAGTATGCCGCCGCCATGCAGCGAATCCAGGCGGCCTGATCTGCGCGTATCTATTGAATTTTCTATCACAAGGAAAACAGTCATGCGCACAGTAATCATAGCCGTTCTGACGCTGGCCAGTGCAAGCCTGCACGCCGCCACCGCCGAGTTCGCGGGAGGATGCTTCTGGTGCATGGAGGTGGATTTCGAGAAAAAGGAAGGTGTGTCGAATGTGGTTTCCGGCTTCACCGGCGGCAGCCTGAAAAACCCCACCTACAGCGGCAATCATGAAGGCCATTATGAAGCCATACAGGTCACCTATGACCCCAGCAAGGTGAGCTACGAGGAATTGCTGCGTCACTTCTGGCGTAACGTCGACCCCTTCGATGACGGAGGCCAGTTCTGTGACAGGGGCTTCAGCTACCGCACAGCCATTTTCACGGACGGTGAGTCGCAGCGGCAGGCTGCAAAGAACTCATTCGACAGGGTGGCAGCGCGTTTCCCCGAGCGTGACATTGCCACCGAGCTGCTGCCCGCCGGTGAGTTCTGGCCGGTGGAGGCGTACCACCAGGACTATGCGGAGAAAAATCCGCTGCGCTATAAGTACTACCGCTGGAGCTGTGGCCGCGATCAGCGCCTGGAGGAAATCTGGGGCGGCGAGGCGCCCTGAGCCCTCCCCAGCGCCCGATCTCTCAGCCCCCGGCCCGTATACGTCGCTGCCTCACAGCGCCAGCGAGGGCCTCGAGCACTTCGCGGGTATCGGCCCACGCCATGCACGGATCGGTAATGCTCTGGCCGTACACCAGCGGCTGACCGGGAACGACGTTCTGGCGGCCCTCCACCAGATTGCTCTCGAGCATGATTCCAAATATGCCGCGACTGCCGCGGCTGACCTGAGTCGCGATATCCCGCGCAACATCAATCTGTCGCGCCGGTATTTTGCGGCTGTTCGAGTGACTGGCATCGATCATGATGCGCACGGGCAACCCGCCATCGATGAGCATCTGACTGGCATCATCCACGGAGAACATGTCGTAGTTGGGGTGCCGCCCACCGCGCAGAATGATATGACAGTCTTCGTTGCCGCTGGTCTGGAAAATCGCAGAATGACCCTGTTTGGTCACCGACAGAAAATGATGCGGCTGGGACGCGGACTTGATCGCATCCACGGCTACCTGCACGTCGCCGTCGGTGGCGTTCTTGAACCCCACGGGGCAGGACAGGCCGGAAGACAGTTCACGATGTGTCTGGCTCTCTGTGGTGCGCGCACCAATCGCACCCCAGGCGACGAGATCCGCCAGGTATTGCGGGCTTATGAGGTCGAGGTATTCGGTGCCTGCGGGCAGCCCCATCTCTGCGAGATCGAGCAGCAGCTTACGCGCCAGGTGCAGCCCCTTGTTGATCTGGAAGGTGTTATTCAGGTCGGGGTCGTTTATCAGCCCCTTCCAGCCCACCGTGGTGCGCGGCTTCTCAAAGTAGACCCGCATGACAACACACAGGTCGTCACCGAACGCTTCCGCGGCCTGCTTCAGTCCCCGGGCATACTCCAGAGCAGCTCCCGGGTCGTGGATCGAACAGGGGCCGACAACAACGACCAGGCGATCGTCCTCCCCCGCGAGCACACTATGAATGGTACGTCGCGCACGGTCCACCGTGTCAGACGCAGTGTCCGACAACGGCACCTCGGCCACCAGCGCGGCGGGTGCGATAAGTTCATTGGTTTTCTGGATGCGCAGGTCATCGGTCGACGCAGTCATGGAAGTCCGGCTCGTTTTAATTGCTGAGTAAGCCACGTAATATAACATGCGATGAGTTTTCAGTCAGACCATGACGCCAGGGTAGATCCGGAGAAAATCATGCAGAACAGATTGGCATTGCACCGCGCCGGGCCATTCAGAGGCGTCGCTTTCTACCATTGTCTGCTGATCAGCCTGGTCACCTCACTCCTGCTGGTATCGACGGCACAGGCAAAAACACCGTTTTCACCGCTGGACGTGTTTGAGCTGGAGTGGGCCGATGACCCACAGATATCCCCGGATGGCCGTCGCGTCGTCTATCGCCGCATGGGCATGGATATCAGCGCTGACAACCGCCGCGGCAATCTGTGGCTGATCACGAGCGCCGGCGACGATCACCGCAAGCTCACCAGTTACGCGGGCAATGAGTCCAGCGCGCGATGGTCACCGGATGGCAACCGCATCGCTTATGTACGCGAGAACACTGAAACCGGCGACAGCGATATTCATGTCTATTGGCTGCGCTCGGGTGAGCACGCCCGCATCACGCGTGTCAGCGGTACACCCGACGAATTGCGCTGGGCGCCCGACGGCGGGCAGATCGCTTTCAGCCTGGTAGTCAGGAGCGAACAGCCGAAACTGGTCGACATGCCGAAGGCACCCGAGGGGTCGACCTGGGCGGAGCCCGCCCGGGTCACTGATCGTCTTTACCACGAGCGCGACGGCAGCGGCTACATCGAGCCCGGCTTTACCCAGGTGTTCATCGTTCCGGCGACGGGCGGCAGCGCGCGGCAGGTCAGCAGCGGGGATTTTCACCACACGCAGCCGGCGTGGAGCCCGGACGGGGAACAGCTTTACGTGAGCAGCAATCGCGAAGACGACTGGGAGCATGATTACCGCACCAGCCATGTCTACACCATTGATGTCGACAGCGGCGACATCAGACAGGTAACGGACGACACCGGCCCCGCCACACAGCCGACGGTCTCACCCAACGGTCGTCATCTCGCCTGGCTGGGCTTTACAGACCGCCGCCGTGCCTACCAGAACACGGAGCTGCGGGTGATGCCTCTGGCCCGGCCTGTCAGCGAGCGCGATGACACTTCCAGCGTAGAGGACCGGCGTCTCGTGGCAACACGCGATCTCAGCATCGACGCCGCCGCCTGGGCGCCGGACAGCCAGGGTCTGTACATTCAATATGAAGAGCGCGGACGCACGCGCCTGGGTCACATCGGCCTTGATGGTGACTTCAGGGAAGTCGTGCGGGATATCGGCGGCACCAGCATTGGCAGGCCCTATCCCGGTGGCTCGTTCTCGGTATCTTCAAGCAATCGCCTGGCCTTCAATATCACACGGCCGGAACATCCGGCGGATGTCGCCGTGTTCGACGGCACGCAACAGACGCGCCTGACCCACCTGAACCGGGCGCTGCTTGGCCACCGCGACCTCGGGCAAACGCAATCCATCACCTGGGAATCCTCTGCAGACGGGCTGGAAATCCAGGGCTGGATCGTGACGCCGCCGGATTTCGACCCAGGTAAGAAGTATCCGCTGCTGGTGGAAAACCACGGCGGCCCGATACTCAATTACGGCGAGCGCTTCTCGCCCGAGGTGCAGCTGTTTGCCGCTGCCGGCTATGTGGTGTTCTACCCCAACCCCCGCGGCAGCACCGGCTATGGTGAGGCGTTCTCGGACCTGCTCTATCACAATTATCCCGGTGAGGATTATGACGACGTGATGAGCGGCATCGACGCGGTGATCGGGAAAGGGTTCATAGACGAGCAGCGACTGTACGTTACCGGTGGCAGCGCCGGGGGCATCATGAGCGCCTGGATGATCGGCAAATCGGATCGCTTCCGTGCCGCCGCCGTGATCAAGCCGGTCATGAACTGGTATAGCAAGCTGCTGAACGCCGACAACTGGTTCCGATACTTCGAGGTTCGTTACCCCGGCGTCCCCTGGACCAACCAGGAGGACTACATGCGCTTCTCGCCCATCTCGCTGGTGGGCAACGTGAATACGCCGACGCTGGTAATGGTGGGTCTCGACGACCTGCGCACACCACCCTCGCAGGCCAAGCAGCTGTATCACGCCCTGAAGTGGCGCAAGGTGGACACCCTGCTGGTGGAGCTTCCCGGCGCCTCACACTTCATTGCCAGACGACCCAGCCATCTGGTCAGCAAAGTGCTGCATATCCTCGAGTGGTTCGAGCGCTATGACGAGCCGGAGTGACGGTCCGGAAATCGCTTGCAGCACACGACCACTGATTATTTCTATTCAGACCCTTCCCAACGAGAGACAAACCGTATGATAACCCTGCACGGCTTCGCTTATTCCAACTACTACAACATCGTCAAGCACGCCCTGATGGCAAAAGAGATCGCCTTTGAAGAAAACAGGGTCTACCCCGGTGAGCCGGGCCTGCTGGACGCCAGTCCGCTGGGCAAGGTCCCGGCCATTACCACGCCTAACGGCGTCTCACTCTCGGAAAGCAGCGTCATTCTCGAGTATCTCGAGGAAGCCTACCCGGAGAAACCACTGCTGCCGACCGACCCGGAGGCGCGGGGCAAGGTCCGCCAGCTGGCAAAGATCGCGGAGCTCTACCTGGAGCTGCCCGCCCGGCGTCTGCTGCCTTTTGCCCTTGGCGGACAGCAGGCGCCGGAGGCAATCAAGACAGAGGTCCGCGGCGTTCTGGAGCGGGGAATCGGTGCCGTCAACCTGCTCGCTCGCTTTTCTCCCTTCTGCTTCGGCAACGCGCTGACAACGGCGGACCTCACCCTGCGCTATGCGCTGGCGATTCCAAAGCTGGTCGGTCCCGGACAGCTCGATATGGACATCATCGCCGCCATCGAGGGCCTCGCCGAGTGGGATAGGATGATGGAGGAGGACGCCGTCGCCGTGAAAATAGACGCCGACATGCATGCCAACCGCGATGAGTTTATGGCCTACGTGGCCAAAGTCCAGGGCAAGTAAGTCATCGAACGGCGACGCTTCTGAGATAATTCGTGACGCCGCGACGGCCGGGGTAAAACCGGGCGTCATCAAGTAGACCCGCTGGCGTCCTCCCCGGCCCACAGCGCCTGCAACAGGCCGCCCACGGTATTCGCCTCCACCAGGTGCGCGGCGTACCAGGTGTGCAGGCAGCGTATGCGAGCGAAGTCCGCAATGCCCCCTACGCCCCGCTCGAGGATGGCTGGCCACTGGCCACTGGCATCCAGGTGCGCACGCTCGGCATCACTCAGGTAGGCCTCGCGCCTCGCGATGTGTCGACGGTGATCGCGAGCCATCGCCGCCTGCAGCGCGGGATCCGAATCCACCCGCGCCTGCATGTCGGCGATCGTGCCGCGCGCTTCCGCCCGGTCGATACGGTAGTTGATCGCCGGGTCGATCAACCAGTACAGGGTCGGGAAAGGCTTGCCGTTAACCACCGACGCCACACGAATGACTACCGGCGCGCCTGCGGCGTCGGTCACTGCCACCTCGCGCAAGCCGCGGGGTTCGCGACCGAGGCGCTCGGCGATCGCTCGAACTGTGTCCGCCCGAAGGCTGTCATCATGCATGATCGAATTCTACCCGATCGTCGACGGGAGGCGGAGCTCCCGGTGCCGCGGCGTTTGACTTTGGACAGGCCGCACCCTACAGTCTTGCGCGTTCAGGGTGCCTGCCGATGCGTGCCTGTCACAGCGTCTGGGCCGGTTAAATGGGAAGTCTGGTGACGTGCGGTGCTCTGCCACGCAACGAGTCCAGCGCTGCCCCCGCAACGGTAAGCGGCACGCTGTGCCGCAAGCCCGATACCTGCCCTGGCAGACGCAACGATGGAGCGGAGGGCTTCATGCAAGGTTGCCGAATGCCCGCGCATTTTGTTCCCTTCGAGCCCCCTCTCAATCGCCCTTCGGCAATTGAGGCTATATGTAATGCAGGACGATAAGGACCAGAACGGTCGCCGCGAGGCGAAACACCAGAAAGCCATGGAGAAACAGAAGGCGAGCGTTGACGCCAGCATACAGGCCGCTGAAATCGAGCGCGGTGTGGCGATACTGCTCACCGGTAACGGCAAGGGCAAATCCAGCTCGGCTTTCGGCATGGTTATGCGTGCGCTGGGCTATGGCCACCGGGTCGGCGTCATTCAGTTCATCAAGGGCGAACAGCTCTCCGGCGAAGAGCTGTACCTGCGCGACCAGTGCCCGGGGGTGACCTTCTACCAGATGGGCACCGGATTTACCTGGGACACCCAGGATCGCAGCGGCGACATTGCGGCGGCCCGACGCACCTGGGACGAGGCGCTGCCACTGCTGTCTGACCCGGCGTATGACCTGGTAGTACTGGACGAGCTCACGTATATGCTCGCCTTTGACTACCTGCCCGAGGCAGAGGTTCTCACCGCTCTTGCCGAACGACCGTCGACACAGAGCGTTGTGGTGACCGGTCGCGGCGGCGGCACGGCGCTGCAGGACATCATGGATACCGTATCCGAGGTCCGCGATATCAAGCATGCCTTTGCCAGCGGCATCAAGGCGCGCAGGGGCGTGGACTACTGACCCTGTGAAAGCCGATCGTGCGTCCCGCGCCAGACGGGTCATCGCCGTGCTGATCGGTCTGCAGTTCCCGGCACTGGTCGTTGGTATCACCTTTGGCGTTGTTGCCCTGGCACCCGGCGAGCTGTTGCTCGCCCTCGCACAGACACTGCGCGGAGAAGCCTCCAGTCAGGCCGCTATTATCGTCGGCCATATCCGGCTTCCGCGCACCGTGCTGGCTGCCTGCTGCGGCGCAATACTCGCCCTGTGTGGTGCTGTTACCCAGGGTCTGTTTCGAAATCCCCTGGCCGACCCGTCGCTGATCGGCGTTACCGGCGGGGCCAGCCTGGGTGCTGCGCTGATCATGGTCCTGGCC
>JBHEPQ010000126.1:0-9839 GCA_046260215.1 Chromatocurvus sp. | reverse complement strand
TACACGCTTTCCAGGCGTGCGCCTTCGACCACTCGGCCACCTCACCGTAAGGGCGCGCATATTACCACACCCGAGGCCCCCTGCGTCTATTGCCGATTGAGCCTGTAGCGCGGGGCATTTCCGCCCTCGCTGCTGCGCCATGGGCAGATATCAATGCCGCCGCGCCGGGTATACAGCGCCTGCACCGAAAGGCGCTGTGGCGCAAGCATAGATCTGATATCGCAGAATATGCGTTCTACGCACTGCTCGTGAAATTCCTGGTGTCTGCGAAAGGCAACCACGTACTGAAGCAGCGAGGCGCGATCAATGGCAGGACCCGCGTAGTCGACAACCAGCGTCGCCCAGTCAGGCTGGGCTGTCACGGGACACAAAGAACGCAGCAGGTGGGAATGCAGAGTTTCCGTTACTTCGTGACGGGTATGCATTCGCAACAGGCTCGCGTCAGGCTCGCTCTCCGCCACCAGTAACACTTCACCGTCAATACTTTCGCCCGGGGTGGAAACGCCGGACAGCGCAGGATCGTCGCAGGCCAGCATGTCCAGTTTCACCGGTGAGCCCACCACGCCGGAGATATCCGCCACCAGTGTATCGCGTAATCTTGCATCGTCTGGAAAGACCGTGCTGTTCAGTGAATTGAGATAGAGCTTGAGAGACTTGGACTCAACAAGACAGACCGACGTCGCGGGGATCACCAGGCGTGCCGCCGCTACACGCGGCTTGCCGCCAGGTTCCAGCCAGGATAATTCATAAGCATGCCAGACATCCTCGCCGGAGAAGGGCAATGCCCTATCGCGGAGTCCCAGTACTTCCCTGCCCTGCCGTCGTGGGATGGGTTGCAGCAGCTCCGGCGCGTATACATCCGAATACTCGACCTGGCGCCCGAGCAAAAGGTCAGCGGGCTTGCCCGATACTTTCGCCATTGCTACTGCCTCAGGCGCTTGCCGCTGTTGAGTAGATGCAGGCTAAAGAAAAAAGCAGCGACCGTGAAACCGCCGATCATCAGAAACGCGAAGCTGACACTGACGTCAGCTACGCCAAGTACGCCGTAGCGGAACGCGTTGACGACGTAGACCAGCGGATTGAGCCTGGACACGCCGGCCCAGAAATCGGACAACAGATCGAGGGAATAGAAAACTCCACCGAGATAGGTCAGGGGGGTCAGCACAAAGGTCGGCACAATACTGATATCGTCGAAATTGTTGGCAAACACGGCATTGATAAACCCTGCGAGGGCGAAAAGCGTAGAGGTAAAAACCACCACGCCGATGACGATGCCAATGCTATAGATCGGCAGTTGCGTAAAGAAAAGCGACACGCAGGTCACGATGAGGGCAACCAGCAGACCGCGCGTGATTCCGCCGAGAATAAACCCAAGCAGAATAATGTAGTTCGGCGTCGGCGATACCAGCAGTTCCTCAATGCTGTGATTGAACTTGGCCCCGAAAAAAGACGAGACCACATTGGAGTACGAATTGGTCACGATGGCCATCATGATGAGGCCGGGGACAACAAACTCCATGTAATCGAAGCCGCCCATCTGTCCGATACGCGCTCCGATAAGCGACCCGAAAATCACGAAATAAAGGGACATGGTGATCGCCGACGGCAGCAGAGTCTGCGGCCAGATACGCAGAAAACGGCGTACTTCCTTGCGCAGCAGGGTCATCAGGGCGATCCACTGCTCACCGACACTCATGCCGCAGCCTCCACCAGATTAACGAACATCTCCTCGAGTCGATTGGCCCGATTGCGCATGCTGGTGACGCGAATACCGGCGGCATCCAGGCCGGCAAAGACATCGTTTATGTGCTGCCCCTTTTCGACCTCTATCTCGAGTGTGCCATCGTCGATCCGGCGCACGTAAAAACCATCGACGTCGACGGTCTGCGGCAGAACGTCCGCACTGTCGACAATAAATACCTCGCGATGCAGGCGTCGAAGCAGATCCCTGATGGAGGTGTGCTCGACGATTTCACCGTTGTTGATGATGGCGATATTGCGGCACAGCGCCTCGGCTTCCTCAAGGTAATGGGTGGTAAGAATAATTGTTGTTCCCGCCTCGTTGATCTTCTTCAGGAAGTCCCACATGCTCCGCCGCATCTCGATATCCACGCCCGCCGTGGGTTCATCCAGAATCAACAGTCGCGGCTCGTGCACCAGCGCGCGGGCGATCATGAGTCGCCGTTTCATCCCGCCCGAGAGCATGCGGGATGGCGTGTCACGCTTTTCCCAGAGCCCCAGCTCCCGAAGGTACTTCTCGGCACGCTCCGCCGCCAATGGTCGCGGAAGGCCGTAGTAGCCCGCCTGGTTTACGACGATATCGCCGACCTTCTCAAACATGTTGAAGTTGAATTCCTGCGGCACAATACCGATGTTCTTTTTGGCACCCGGAAAATCTCGGTCGATGTCGGTACCGTAAACAGAAACGCTGCCCGCGCTCTTGCTGACAAGCGAGCAGATAATACCGATGGTCGTTGATTTTCCCGCGCCGTTGGGACCAAGCAGCGCAAAAAAATCGCCCTGCTGCACGTCCATACTGATACCCTTGAGGGCCTCGAAACCGCTGCCGTAAACTTTGCGCAGTGTCTCTATTTTCAGCGCCGCGACCATGCAATATCCTCTGCATCCGGAAAAGCCAGCTATTGTACCCGCATTAAAACGGACTAACGACAGGACCCTCTTTTCATGGCCAGCACGAGAATGAGCGACAGCGAGTACCTGAATCACTGCCGGAGTCGTCTGGCAGGTTTTGCCAGGGAGTTCATGACCCGGACGCGGGAGCTGCCGTCAGAGGACAGCCTTCGCACGCTGGCGCTTGAATTTTCCAGCATTGCCGCCGGCGAACGTGACATGTACCTGGAAGGACCCCGGCTGGTATCCCGTCTGTTCACGACCTATCCGGACTTCGCACCGACGTTTCCCCGGGAGCTGCTGTGGTTTTTCGGCGGCGAGTGCCTGCATTTCATGCCGGATGAAGAAATCGCCGAATTTGAACACCGTTTTGCCGATAATACTTGACCGGCATAGACGGCTTTCCTACAATGCGGCGCTCTCGAAAGAGACCTTTGCGTCCCCTTCGTCTAGTGGCCTAGGACACCGCCCTTTCACGGCGGTAACAGGGGTTCGAACCCCCTAGGGGACGCCATTATTTTTTGCGGGAATAGCTCAGTAGGTAGAGCGCAACCTTGCCAAGGTTGAGGTCGCCGGTTCGAACCCGGTTTCCCGCTCCATTCCCTGATCCAGCCCTGTTTCCACTCGTCTCAGCAGTTAACCGTCACGCCCAGCGCTTGCGCGAGCGCGCATTGCTCCGGACCCCAGCGAGAGTTGATCACCACACTGCCTGCCAGTTCCCTGCGCATCCTGTAACCTCGGCGTAGCTCGTCGAAAGACTCGCCACGAGATTCCGCGGAAACGGCAGTATCCATTGCCTCTCTAAGCTGTCGGTCATCATCCGCAAGACGATAGCGGGCGGCAAGCAGCGAGCGAACAAGCGCTGCGCCCACCTCGCCAGCGCCATGAAACGTCAGCGCTGGCGGCGCTTCTGAAGCGACCGGCGGCGGCGCTATCGAGAGCGCCTCTGCCATCTCAGCAAACAGCATGCGCGTTGCCAGAAATTTGCCATCCCAACTGTAGCCCGCAATGTGCGCACTGCCAAAGCGCGCTCGCGCCAGCAGGTCGGTGTCAATGAACGGCTCTCCCTCCCAGACATCCAGCACCGCGAGCGGCGCACCGGCAACATTGAGCCGATGGCGCAGCGCGACGTTGTCTACCAGTGCACCACGGCTGGCGTTGATGAGCAGCGCCTGATCACTTAAGAGGTTCAGATTGCGGGCGTGCAGAAGATGCCGGCTGGGGTAAGGTGGCAGGTCAGTAAGTTCTGCATGCAGGGTCACCACATCCGCGGACAACACCCGCGACAGCGGCGCCGCCTGAGCCACGTCTGAGAGGTCCAGCCATGGATCCGAAACGTTCCATGCAATACCCAGGGCGTCCAGGCGCTGGCCGAGACGCTGCCCGATATGACCGTAGCCGACAATTCCGACTCGCGCACCGGCGAACAGGCGTTCAAGAAAATCCGCGGACTCAGCAATGGCGGAGAGCACATACTCAACCACCGAGTTGGCATTGGAACCGGGCGCATGCGCAAACGCAATGCCGCGACGCTGCAGTAGCGCGCGGTCAACGTGATCGAAACCACTGGTCGCGGTACCGAGAAAGCGTAAGCGTGTTGCACCATCCAGCAACGAGGCATTCACCCGCGTCACCGAACGGATCAACAGGGCATCGGCATCCCGTATATCGGCGGCACCGATGTCGCGGCCGGGGATGCGAGACAGGCGGATGCCCGCGGCGGCGAGCCCGTCAAGCCCGGGGATGTTCTCGTCGGCGACAATTTTCAATGCGCAACTTTCAATGCGCACCCGATATCGCCACGGGGCTGTTGAAACACATCCCCTTCAGCGGCACACCGCCTCGGGATTCCTCGCGCAAGATACGGTAAAAGTGCCGCGCGCGCGGCGGCAGTGAGCCGCAGCGCAACGCTTCCGCTTCTCGCGCTACGGCACAGGCAAGGCGGCGACGCCCGGCTGGATCGGTCTCGCCAGACAGGTTGTCAAAACTAAGAGAGAACGCTACCCCGCAGGACTGGGCAAATAGCCATTCCAGTGCCTGTGGTCGCGCCTCAGCGCGCTCAAAGGCCAGCTGCTCCTCGGGGGATCGACCGTCCGGCGCATACCAGTAACCGTAATCCACCTGTTGTAAACGCGCTTTCCCCGCGATGCACCAGTGCGCGACCTCGTGCAGCGCACTCGAGACGAAGTCCTCCCGATATGCAATGCGTGCCGGAACCCCGTCAGCCGCAGGCGTATAAACCGGCTCATCAGCCCCACCTCGCAGCACCGTGTGGCAGCTTCTGGCAAAGCAGCGGTTAAACAGGGATTCCAGGCGAGCGGCGTTCATGCAACCCCTTGTTTACGCACCCGGTAACGATAAGCGCCGTCAGCTTCGTTTTGATCAACAAGCTCGTGCCCGAGAAAACGACAGAAATCGGGGATATCGCGGCGCGTGGATGGGTCTGTCGCCAGCACGAGAATCACCTCACCCACCGCCATATCCCGGATACGGTTGTGCATCAACATCACCGGCTCCGGGCATAACAGCCCGGTGGCATCCAGCGTTTGATCACAGACATCACTCATAACGCCACTCAGTCCCGATCAGCCAACAACTGCCGTGCACGGTCCTTGGCCACCAGATCCCAGTGCTCGCTGTCGGCGTCATACAGCAGCTGCAGGTCACCTGCCGCCAACCGCGAATGCAGCTGACTGCGTTTCTCCTCGAGGCTGATATCGTAGCGCCCGTAGTCCGTGCCGTCGCGACTCACATACTCCTCGAGCAATGCTGCCAGCGTAGCCGACGGCAGACGATCCGGCGGCACGCGCACAAAATCTGCCAACTGGCGTTACTCTACGGGCTTGACGAATTTCAGCGTCATGCGATCACTTTCGCCAATCGCAAGATAGCGTTCGCGATTCTCTTCTCCGTTGGCCAGCGACGGTGGAAGTGTCCAGACGCCTTTCTCGTAATCTGCCGTGTCCTTTGGATTGGCGTTGACCTCCGAGCGGTCTGCCAGATCGAACCCGGCGGCCTTGGCCGCAGAGATCACGTGCTCTTCGGTGACATAGGCAGTTTTTTGCATGTCTTCCACGCTGATGCCATCACGGCCACGATGCTGCACGACGCCTAACACCCCGCCGGGCTTCAGCGCCGTGAAGGCGCTCGCCAGAACCTCCTCGAGCACGTCGCCACGCATCCAGCTGTGGACGTTGCGGAACGCGAGCACCAGGTCGGTGCTGCCCGCCGGAGCAATGGAAACGCTCTGTGGTGGATTGAGTTCAGTCACGATGACGTCGCCATAGGTAGCGTCGTCATTGCCCAGCATGGTCAGGTAGGCGCCCAGAGAGCGACGCGCATAGGCGCTACCGTTCACGCTGCCATGTGCCGCATAGTAGCGGCCATTTTCTGCCATCAACGGTGCCAGAACCTCGGTATACCAGCCACCGCCCGGTGACAGCTCGACCACCGTCATACCCTCGCGCAGCCCGAAAAACTCAAGCGTTTCACGCGGATGCCTGAACTCGTCTCTTGCCATAGTCTTTTCACTACGATGCTCTCCGTCGAGAGCGGCGTCCCAGTCAAGGGCGGCCTGGGCGGGCACCGCCAACGTTAGGGCGACAGCAATAACACCTGACTTCAACATGATTTACACCTTCTCGAGTTGCATTGGGTTTGATAGGTAATATACGTCCTGAGACGGCAAATGTGGAGTGGCGTCGGGCAGACGCGCCGGGTTGTGAGCTTTATCGCCAATGGCCGGAACCGCCTGACCGGGGCAGCCTTGACGCGCCTGAACGCAGCCATAATGCTCGCAGTCGACAGCATTCAACTATCCCGACGGGCGCGGCGTAGCAGATGCCTGATACCGAGCAGCGCGAGCGCCACCAGCGCCGCACAGAGTATGGTGGCCCCCAGTACCAGTAGCGTTGCAACAAAGTATTCCCAGAGGACCTCGCCCGGCACGTTGAAACGGTAGACCGATGCCCACAAAAGTACACCCATCGCGATGATGCCAAGGAACACGGTGCGCAGGTAGCTGCGCCTGCCACGGCGAAACAGCATCAGTCAGAGGCGCCCGCCGCCGATGCCGGGACCACCGGCGTCAGCGACCGCACATCGGCATTCTGTGCCCGATCGCGCAGCAGATGGTCCAACAGAACAAGTGCGAGCATGGCCTCGGCAATAGGCGTAGCCCGTATGCCCACGCACGGGTCATGGCGACCGTGGGTGACTACATCGATGGCCTCGCCCGCCCTGTTGACGCTGGCGCCGGGCTTGCGAATGCTGGATGTTGGCTTCAATGCCAGACTGACCAGAATATCCTGGCCACTGGAAATCCCACCAAGAATGCCGCCGGCATGATTGCTGAGAAAACCCTGCGGCGTGATCTCATCCCGGTGCTCGCTCCCCTGCTGCTCCACACTTGCAAAGCCAGCGCCGATCTCGACCCCTTTTACCGCGTTAATGCTCATCATTGCGGCAGCGATGTCAGCATCCAGCCGGTCGAATACCGGTTCGCCGAGGCCGGGTAGCATTCCGCTGGCCACCACGTTGATGCGCGCGCCCACCGAATCACCGCGCTTGTTCAGCGCCGCCATGTAGGACTCCATCTCGGGCACACAGGCGGGATCAGGGCAGAAGAACGGGTTGTCCTCGACAGTGGCCCAGTCAAGCTGACTGGCAACAATCGGTCCCAGCTGCTTGAGATAGCCGCGCACGCTGATGCCGCACCGCTCATGCAGATACTTCTTCGCAATTGCCCCGGCCGCAACGCGCGTGGCCGTTTCCCGGGCGGAGGACCGGCCACCGCCACGATAATCGCGCTGACCGTACTTCTGTTGATAGGTGTAGTCCGCGTGCGCGGGGCGGAAGCTGTCCTTGATGTTCGAGTAGTCCCTGGAGCGCTGGTCAATATTTTCAATCAGCAGGCCAACCGGTGTGCCGGTGGTCCTGCCTTCAAATACGCCCGACAGGATGCGCACCTCGTCCTGTTCGCGCCTCTGGGTGGTAAAGCGTGAGGTGCCCGGCTTGCGCCGGTCCAGATCGCGCTGCAGGTCGGCGCTGTCTAGCGCCAGGCCAGGCGGGCAGCCATCCACGACACAGCCCAGCGCCGGACCGTGACTTTCACCGAAGGTGGTTACGGTGAACAATTTTCCAAAAGTATTGCCGGACATGCGCGTCCTCTATCAGTTGGGCAGGTGAGTAGTATACGCCAGCGCCGCCGCAGATTCGCGAAGCTCGGCTGTCTGCATGGCCAGAATACCGTGTCCACCGTTCTCCAGCTCCACCCAGGTGAAGGGAACCCGGGGAAAGGCAGCCTCGAGAGCTTCCCAGCTGTTTCCGAGCTCAAGCAGCAGGACGCCCTCGGGGTTCATATGGTCCACCGCCTGGGCCAGGACGCGTCGGGCGAGATCGAGCCCATCGCGGCCGGCGCCCAGGCCAAGCGGTGGTTCATGCCCGTACTCCGGCGGCATGGAGGCCAGATCGTCTGCATCCACATACGGAGGATTGCAAAGAATGATATCGAAGCGATGCGTTGCCAGGCCGGCGAAAAGATCCCCCTGCACCAGTCGCACCCGCTCACTCACATCGTGTCGATCCCTATTCTCAGCGGCGAGCGCCAGCGCGTCCGCATCGACGTCGCTGAGAACCACACTCGCTCGCGGCGAGTAGACAGCAGCGGCGATACCGATCGCACCGCCACCACAGCACAGATCGAGTATCGAGAGCGGTTCATTGCCGGCATACCAGGGGCAAAAACCTGCTGTAACCAGTTCCGCCAGCGGTGAGCGCGGCACCAACGCGCGATGATCACAGGCAAAGCGCAAGCCAGCAAACCACGCCTCCCCGGTCAGGTAGGGCAGCGGCATGCGCTCGCCCACGCGCCGCCGCAAAATGGCATCAATGCGTTCAATATCGACTTCAGCGAGCGCCTGCGCGCCGACACTTGCCGGTGCGTCCGGGGGCAACCCCAGCGCAAACAACACCACTTGCACGGCCTCGTCCCAGACGTTATCGGTGCCGTGACCACAGAAAGCCTCCCCGGCTTCAAGGACGTCGCAGCAGGCGCGAATCGCCTCAATCACACGCGTAGCGCCCGAACGTTTTATTGACTGTGAAGGATCATATTGCATACGAACATGATAGCATTTCGCATTTGGTTCTATGGAAGGTTGATTATGCAACAACACTGGGCAGGTATCATTGAAGCGATCGGCGAGGATCTTTCCCGACCGGGTCTGGCAGACACACCGGAACGTGCAGCCAAGGCCTTTGATTTCCTGACCCACGGCTATCGACAGTCTGTGGATGAGGTGGTCAATGGCGCGCTGTTTCCGTCAGAATCCAGCGAGATGATACTGGTTCAGGATATCGAGCTGTACTCCCTGTGTGAGCACCATCTACTCCCCTTTATCGGCAAGTGCCACGTCGCGTATATCCCTACCGGACAGGTAATTGGTCTATCCAAAGTGGCGCGCATTGTGGATGTATTTGCCCGCCGCCTGCAGATTCAGGAATCGCTGACAACACAGATCGCAGAAACCATCATGCAGGTCACGAAAGCGGCGGGGGTTGGGGTTATCATCGAGGCCCGACACATGTGCATGATGATGCGCGGTGTGGAAAAGCAGAACTCGGTCATGAAAACCTCCTCGATGATCGGCAGTTTCCGCGAGGACCAGAAAACCCGCGACGAATTTCTGTCGCTGCTGCAAATGAGGGTGTAGTCGGCCACGCGGCGAATTCCGGCTCAGCGCCACCTGCCGCGTGGCCCACTAGGGCGCGAGCACCACGATCTCGGTGTGCAGGTACTGCCGATCGCTGCTTCTCGCGCTCGCGTAGACCAGCACGCGGTGTGTGGAGGCCTCCTCCTCACCCAGCGCGTAGACGCTGTAGCGCTGGGAGGATTCCGTGCCGTATAGGATACGCTGTCCGAACACCCTGTTGGCCCACTGTACACTGGGTCCGCAGCTGCGTGCGCTGCACGCAAAAAGCAGGCGCGCGTCATTGCGCTCTTCGATGCTCTCGACCACTTCCTCAAAAATTACGGCAGAGCTGGCGCCATCCCGTATCTGCCAGGTTGATGACACCAGCCTGCCGGTGACGCGCTCCTGCACCTCGGGATTCCAGCTGCCGCGAACCTTGTTGATGCGGTCCAGCCCGATGACGTGTGCCCGCACCTGTTTGTCGGTTTGATCAACCCGCTCAGCGAAGGGCGAGCG